>CAYYMI010000037.1:0-26377 GCA_964472905.1 uncultured Hellea sp.
ACGGCAAAGTCAAAATCATTGGCAATGATGACTGGCTCGCCGATCATGACGGCACCGCGGAGGGGCAAACCATTATCGGGATTTGCGGCTCCGGTATTTTTGAAGTTATGGTCGAGATGGCCAGCGCAGGATTGCTTGATCAAGGCGGCTTGTTCAAACCCGAAGCCGCCCCACACCGTTTTAAACAAGAAGGCAATGTCTGGCTTTATACCCTTGTCGATCATCCTGAAAATCCGATCATCGTTAAACAAACCGATGTGCGCTCTGTCCAGCTCGCCAAGGCGGCGCTTTATGCGGGAGCGCAGTTACTCGCCGAAAAACTCGGATGCGAAGCCTTTGATGAAGTTTTACTCGCGGGCGCTTTCGGCACGCATTTGGATAGTAAATATGTTGCGGATATCGGCATTGTCCCTTTCGCGCCCGCCGAACGTATTCGCTCTATTGGAAACGCGGCAGGCATGGGCGCGGCGATGGTGCTTATCAATGTTGATGAGAAAGCCAAAATAATTGACGCCGTTAAAGAGATCGAAAAAATCGAAACAGCGACAGAGCCTAAATTCCAAGACTATTTTGTGGGGTCGATGAAATTTCCAACTGCGCCTGCCGCTGATGGGGATGGTGGCCGTAGGCGTAATAGACGTCGCCGCTCATGACACGACTGCGCGATAGCTTTGGACGGGATATAACCTATCTCCGCCTCTCCGTGACAGACAGATGTGATCTGCGCTGTAATTATTGCATGGCCGAAAATATGACGTTTCTGCCGCGTAAGGATTTACTGACCCTCGAAGAATTAGATCGCCTCGCGGCCAGCTTTATTGATCGCGGCGTGCGCAAAATACGCCTGACGGGCGGTGAGCCTCTTGTGCGGCGCGGCTTGATGGATTTGATCAAGGATATGTCGCGCCATCTTAAAACGGGCGCTCTGGATGAAATTACGCTGACCACAAACGCGACGCAATTGACGAAATATGCGGATGATTTGGCAAGGGCAGGGGTCAAACGCTTAAACGTCTCTCTGGATAGCCGCGACCCGGAAATCTTTGCCACATTAACACGCCGTGATGCGCTGGATACGGTTTTGAGCGGTATAGAGGCTGCACTAGACGCGAGATTGAAAATCAAAATTAATACGGTGGCGCTTAAGGGCACGAACGCCGCAGAAATTCCGGATTTGATGCGATGGGCGCATAGCAAAGCAATGGATATGACTCTTATCGAAGTTATGCCGATGGGCGAGATTGATGAAAATCGCGTCGATCAATATTTACCCCTCACAGAGATCAGGGACGCGCTAGACGCCGAGTTTACGCTATCGGAAACCCCTTACCGCACAGGCGGGCCGTCACGTTATGTCAAGGTCAAGGAAACAGGCGGGCTGCTCGGTTTTATCACGCCATTGACCAATAATTTTTGTGCAGGCTGTAACCGTGTGCGTGTGACATGTACGGGACAAATCTATATGTGCTTGGGCCAATCAGATAGTGTTGATCTGCGCGCCGCCATGCGTGGACCTCATCCTGACGCCGCGCTCAATAAAGCGCTCGATTTGGCCATGATTAATAAGCCTGAAAAGCATGATTTCGGTATATCAAGCCAAGGCACGACAGGCACCATGCCTCGCCATATGTCAGTCACGGGTGGGTAGTTTAACTCAATGATGAAACCATAGACCCATCAAAGTCAAGATGTGGGACTTTTCTTTGATGGGCTCCTTGGAAGAGTAAACTCTAGCCAAGAATTTTAGCCGATTGTTGAAAAAGTTCTGTCATCGGCATAGATACGAACTCTTAAAATTATATGTCAAAGACTATTCTATCTCAGGCTTTAAGTAACTGGGTCTAAAGACCCAGTTTTGCAATATCGGAATTATGCTACTGATTTCCTAGGGTTATTCGTCTATATGACGAGCTTGAATAAGCTCCTACGGCGCATTTCTGATTTTAAATATCACGCTTGGCGATCTCGGGTTGCGGAGTGGCTAAATTCATCACGCAAGAAGGATGATACATGAATGATTTAGGTAAGGCCTCTCAAGAAAGCCTAGCTAAAATGATCGAAAATACATCTGTACCTTTTATTGTGAGTAATCCAAGAATACACGATAATCCTATCATTTTGTGCAACAAAGCCTTTGTCGAGCTTACGGGATATAACGAACAAGAAATTCTGGGTCGTAATTGTCGGTTTCTCTCAGGGAAAGATACAAACCCCCAGCATACACAACTTATTGTCAATGCTGTTCGTAATCATGAACCGGTTCTGGTTGAAATTCTCAATTACAAAAAGGATGGCACATCTTTTCAAAATGCTCTGATGATTGCTCCAATATTTGATGACGTGGGTGAACTGGCATATTTTTTGGGATCTCAAATGGAACTCACTAAGGTCAACAATTTGACTTTGTCGAAGAAGCGAAAAGCAGCGCTTGAATTGGTCAATTCGCTTTCACCTCAACAAAAACGTGTCCTTACTAAAGTGGCGAGTGGGTACAGGAACAAACAAATCGCCCATGCACTCAAGATCAGCGAGAGTACAGTCAAGAAGCACCGCGCAGAAATCTTTAGCAAATTGAACGTTACCACAACCGCTGAAAGTATTAGAATTGCGGTTGAGGCTGGGCTCTAATTGAAAACTCTAAGATGTCGCTGTCTTCACATCCGGAATGCGTAGTACCTGGCCCGGATAAATCTTATCAGGGTGGCTGAGCATAGGCTTATTAGCCTCGAAGATTTCGGGGTATAGACGCCATGTGCCGTAATAGGTTTTTGATATCGCGCCGAGCGTATCGCCGGACACAACCGTATGAAAGCGTGACTCACGTCCACCTGCGCGTGATGTGGCTTGGTCATTAACGCCGCCAACGCCTTCGACATTGCCAACGGCGAGAATGATTTTTTCTTTCATCTCTTGGCTGACCGCCTCGCCAATAAGACTGACACCGCCATCATCATCGACTTCGATCTCAACCCCTGTTGTATCAAGGCCGAGATCATCGACTTCTTTTTTGAGAGTTTCTTTGCCTTTACGGCCTTTGATGAGGGCGCCGAGGCCGCGGCCTGCGGCTTTGACGAAGGGGATCATTCCGAACATATTTGTCTCCACATTTTACGAATCTGTTACGTTTATTATTAATCTATGTTTGTGGCTCTTGCCATAATTCTATCTTGATACCTTCGGGGTCGATAAACCAGCCAAAAATACCGAATTCCGTGTCTTCAATCTCGCCCATTATTTTTGCCCCGCCTTTGCGCGCGCGCTCTATAAGCGTTGCCACGTCATCCACGCGTAGATTAATCATGAAGCGCTCATCTGTGCCGTCGAAATAATCAGAGTCTGATTTAAAGGGTGACATCATGGTGCGGCCTTTGCCATCTGGCGTATATTCAAGCGTTCCCCATTTTGTCAGCTCAGCTCCCATATGGTCTTTCCACCATGTGCGATAGCTTTCAGCATCTTTGCATTTAAAGAAGACACCGCTCACGCCGAGTATATTTGCCATGAAAACCTCCTGAAACTACCAGCCCCAAGGTGTTGGCGGGGCGTCAATTGGGGTCCTTGTATCAAATTCAATTCTGAAATCTCGATTGGGACGACGCATTTCATAAGCGAAAATCCCGTCCTTTGGCCGCGCTTCCATGGCCCATGTATTGGCTTTGGAAACAGGAATGTTTTCACGGTCAAAGAGGTCTTTGGTTGATTGATCCGCTGGAAATTCAGCGCGCGTATTGGTGATATTTCCTAACAAGCCGCCATAGAAGGTGAGGGCATCTGGACTACCATCTTCGTGGCGATGATCATGACGTAGAGCAAAGACGCCGTCTTCGTCGCGTAATATCCATGTGCGCGATTTATTATCGCCGACATGAAGCGCGATTTTAATCTCATTATCGCTGCAATCCCTGACATGCATTTTGATATCTTCTTGACGCCATAGCTCATCTACGGCGTCTGTTGATACAATCTTGCCGCTAAACGCCTGACCGCAAAAGGTGCGTACTCTATCCGTGAATGCCGCTTGAGCGTCTGGCGGGCCACTACAAGCGGTCAAGGCAAAAGCGGTTATGGCTGACGATAATAATATGTGTTTCATAGGAGAAGCGTAATCCAAAATAGGGCAATGCCAAAGCCTTAACTTGAATTATGAATTTAAGGCATTCAGCAATGGGGCTTGTCACGGGAGGTTAATTTTCGCAATGTGACGCATAATAATAATTAAAGGGGATAATCACATGTCACATTTTCTAACGCCTGCTCTGTCGCTTATCATCTGGACCTTAGTCATGCTCTTGGTCATGTATAAACGCCGCATACCTGCCATGCAGGCGATTTCTAAACGCACACAAGATTTTATAGATAATCCTAAACTTGGCGAGCAAATGCCAGCTCCGGCGCGCTGGGCCGCAGATAATTATAATCACTTACATGAAAGCCCGACGATATTTTATGCTTTGATGTTTGTGATTTTCTTGATGGATAAAGTCACGCCGCTCGCGCTTTATTGTGCGTGGGCTTATGTGGCTATACGTGTCATCCATTCCATTGTTCAAGTTACATCCAATAATGTCATGGTCCGGTTTAGCCTCTTTTTGCTTAGCGCAATTCTGCTGATCATTATGGCGCTGAGTACAGCGGCTAAACTTTTTTAGGATAGCGCCAAGTAATCTAAGCCTAACACTCTTTACCTGGATTAGGGATTAAGATGAGTTTGCGCCCCGCTGAATAGGCTTTCTCCCATGGTGCGGTGATTGACTCGTGCGTTCCGAGCGGGGGTTGCTCGGTATCTCCGTCATAAGGGGACCACAAATCATGCGGTGTAGGTTTTCGGTAGGTGAAGCTATTCTCATCTGTACTTTCTACGATAATCTGTTCACCTGCGAGGCTCCACCCGCATGAGTTTAGGTGGGTAAACCCAATATGATTGGGTTTCATTGCGGTTTGGCTATCAAAATCATCTTCGCCTCTTTTCCCTAAAAGTGTTTCTACATCGACCCAGCCAATCTCATCGGGCGTCGGTAAATGAATCGCCACTTTGTCATTTTTAAAATCAAGCACTGTCACGGCATAGCCATAAGCTCCATATCCCCAATCGCTTAAATGATACTCTGGCGTGATTGAGGCTGTAAATTGATCATCTCGCGTGACGAACCATACATGTCCACGCGCGATATGTAATCGACCAAGGCGAAAAGCCTCATCCTCTGGACCCGCTGATATGTCGATGGGTTTTGTCCACTGTTTTTTGATTTTGTTAGAACAATAGCCGCGTTGTATACTCCACCCCCGTTTATAAGCGGCTCGACAATAGGTCTCTATTTTTTTTTGCTCGTCCCAATCTTTGACAGATTCTGGATTGGCGATGAGGTTGATTAATTTGAACCTCACATGCGGTTTAATATCGAGTTCAGCTGGTTCAGTTAACGCATTTGTGTCAGGCGTAATTTCTGGAGCGGGATCATGGGAGAGAAGTTTTATAACGCCTTTATGTCCGTGCTTCTTGCGTTCTAATGTTATCTCCACCTCTGCTGGACCCGACAAATCAAACGCCTTTCTAGCCGTATAGCCTATGTTATATTTTGTCCCAGACTCACGTGTCTTGCGTTCATATGCTTGCGCTGAAATATGGACCTTACCCGATGGCACGCCAGACACTGAAAACCGCCCCTGAGCATCAGTTTTTAGACGCTGGCCTTTAATATTCATGGAAATACCTTCAAGCGATATAGCTTTTGGCACTGTTTCGCCGCGAAAAATACGTCCTTTTATAGCAACAGGGGCTAATTTGACGGAGGTGTTTTTGCTATAATCAAGACCAGATATTGGATCGCGCGCACTCACAGTTATTATAATATTCCGCTGATCTTGTTCTACGTTGTGGAATAATTGCAAGAAGCGTTCTTTATTATCGAGGGCGATAATTCCGGGCTCTGGAATTGAAAATAAATCTGTCATGAGAATCTCTTGCTCAGAACTATATTGGGCAGACAGGCGGACATCCATTAATTGCGTGACGGGAATAATCTCGCCTGCCTTATCTGTAAATTTTAAGCTCATTTGCCCTGTTGTTGGGGCGAGATGTCCATTTGAGTTTGCCCACTCTAATTTGTAATCATCAACATGTTGGGAAAGTCCGAGTAAGTGTGGGGTCAAGGTGAGAGCAAAATTACCTGTCGCTTCGGGCTTGGCTTCAAATCCTATCCTGTCAGCGCCGTGACTAGGGACGAGAACTTTTAAGGTATGTTTCCCTGGCATGACTGGAATAGCTATAGACCCCTCTGCTTTAATCTCGTCCGTTGTAATTGGCGCGTCATTAAGTGAAATTTGGGCGTCCTCTAAGGTTACAGACTCTGGAAGGGCCTCAAGATTGACGCTTAGCTCAATGAATAACGGATTGCCAATGGGTGTCTGTCTCAAATCTGTTTGTCCAAAAGCCGTTTGTGATAAAAACAAAGTGATGGCAGTTATGATTATAATGGCCGTAATATGTTTCATTTTAACGCCCTTCGTAGATCTTCGGCTTCACATCTTAAGCTTCATCTATGTATAAGTGACTAATAAGAATTCTTTGGAGCTTAGACAATATTCTGATTGCGCATCGCAGCCTCCCACACGGCTGAGAGGGCGATGAAGTCACAACTCTCATCTGGGTCGCGGTCATTATTCAAATCAGCCGGACTATTGCGGGTAATGATAATGCCAAGAGGCTCTCCGCTATCGGCATCGACGACGGGCCCGCCGCTCATGCCTGTGACGACAGGCTCATCAGGGGTCTCAATATGGGCTATCCATGTTCCGCTGCCCGCGCCGCGTTCGATATAAACATGACCGCGGCGCGTCTCTAGGGTGCGGCAGCCTGCGGGAAAGGCTTTCATAATAACGCGCTGCCCAATAATGGGGGCTTCAGGCTTTTGGTCGGGTAGGCGGCATCCCATTAAGGCTGCATCCAGACCACCCGGCCATGAATTAAGGTCACCTTTCGCAAAAGGTGGGAGAAGGTCTTGGCTATCCGTTAAGCAATGACCTGCCGATATCCACCCGTCCCAATAGGCGAAGAAACTGGCATAACATTGAAAGCCTCGCTCATTGTAAAAATGACGCCGAATATCCAACCCTATATCCAACACCTGAGTTTTTACGGGGGTCTTTTCTATATCAAAAGGAGGTTTAGGGGCTGGCTTGCGGCGAAAGAAGTCAAAAAAGGACATGAGCCTTGCCTATAAAATTTTTCCCCGGAAAGCAAAACTATGTTAGGTGGCGATATGAAATTTATAATCTTGTTTTTATGTTTAAGCCTGACAGCTTGCGCGTCCTCATCACATGAACCCGCTGCGCAATTTAAACCTAGTGGACATGCAAGCGGGACAGACCATGCCCATAATGAGCCCACGCCCTATGATGCTGAGGCTAATGCCAAGCTGGATATCGCGCAAACATTAGCCGCCGCAAAGGCCGAGGATAAAAAGGGACTATTGGTTTTCGGGGCTAATTGGTGCCATGATAGCCGGGCCCTCGCGGCTCAATTTGAAAAGCCGCGCTTTCAATCGCTTATTCGCGACAATTATAAGCTCGTTTATGTCGATATCGGCCAAAAAGATCGAAACATAGATTTAGCGCGAAAATTTGGCGTTGATGATATTGTTGGCTCGCCAACCGTTTTTGTGACGAACTCACATGGACAGGTCTTAAATCTTGAGACGGCGCCAACGTGGCGAAATGCGGCCAGCCGCCAAGAGGTGGCTATATGGGATTACTTTAAACACTATGCCGCTCAATAATAATTTAGGGTAAGGGAGAGACAAATGTTTATAGGTCATTACGGCCCAGCGGTTTGGGATACGCAGCGTGGCCATAGCGCCCCCATCGTCAAATTATGGCAAGGCTTTTTGGCGGTGCAGGCGATGGATGTGACAACAGCATTTTTGGTGATGTTTGGCGTTGAAGGGACACGTTTCGAAAATGGGGTTCCTTTATTTCATATTCCGTGGTCGCATTCTTTAATCGGCGCCATTGTGTTAGCTTTAGTCGCGGGCCTAATTTTCAAAACTTTGAAACCGAGTAGTGGCAAGCGAGGCTTCTGGGTTATCGCTGTTTTAGCGTTTAGTCATTGGCCGCTTGATTTATTAGTGCACCGACCCGATTTGCTTCTCTATCCTGGCGCAGACAATCCCATGGGGTTGTCTTTATGGGATTTTGCGTGGCCAAGCTTCTGGCTAGAAGTTCTATTATTGGGCGGAGCTTTAGCATGGTGGTTACGCCTTACGAATGGCCCGCGCTGGACGGTGATTGCTACAATTCTGCTTCTCGCTTTTATGTCGTTTTTGCATTTTGGGGCTATTACGATGGTGACGCTTCAAGTTCAGGCGGGAACATTTGATCCTTCTCAGCAGCTCCAAGGGCCTATTGGCGGGCTCATTATGTTGATTAGCTTTCTTTTGATTACAGCGCTTATTGGATGGATCGAAAAACACCGTCCTTCAAAATTTATCGCCGCTTAGCCTGGGTTATATGATAAAGCCCCTTAGATGTTTAATGATGATGTTGGGCATCCTATTGTGGCGTGCGCCTTTGAGCTTTGCTCAAGATGATGCGCAGATTACCCGCATCGGAGCTTTCACGCATGAGGCTGTTTTAAGGGACATTGTCACGCCTGATATCTTAAAAAGCCTGTCTCAAATCTACGGTCCCGATCAACATATGTCGTGGAACATATATGTACCGCCTGATTATAATCCGCAAAATCCGCCCGGTGTTTTGGTGTATATTAGTCCGTCAAAAGAGAGTTATTCTCCGCGGGGGTGGGAGAGGGTTATCTCAGATCATAATTATATTTTTATCAGCGCTAACGGCGCTGGCAATAAAGTCCCTGCAAACCAACGCATGGCGAATGCAGTTTTAGCTGTCGATTATATAGAGAAGACATATGTAACCGACAAAAGCCGTACCGTGATTTCAGGATTTTCTGGAGGGGGGGCGGTATCTTCAATCATTGTTGAAACTGTAGCTGATATTTTTGAGGCCGCTATATTTATGGGCGGGGCTTCGAAATGGCAGGGCGATATAGCCGATATACACCCAAAACTCGAAAATGGCGCCTATGTTTTTATAACAGGTCATGATGATTTTGAGCGGGCACGCCGTGTTATACGAACGACTTACCGTCAGTATAAAGAGGCAGGGGTGTCACGGCTCAAATTGATTGATAAACGCAATATGGGTCATGAATTACCTAAGTCTAAAATTTTCAGACAGGCTTTAGATTTTATTGCGCAGCCTTAAAACTCATCGGCTTGATCATGTGTTATCTTGGCAGGTAGGGATGTAGCCGTATTATCTCTATGCGTCTCTTTCGCGTCCTTTTTAGCGCGCGATGTTTTAAGCCGATAACCGCGACCTGTCATAACAGCGTCTTTGCCAAATTTCTCACGGGCTTTATCTGTGGCCCGCTCGGCAATGCCGCGCTTAACCGCGCCTGGGTCTAAAAGGTCACCACTATCTCCGACAGGTGTCGACAGGCCTGAAATGCCTGCACCAATTAACCGGAATTTTCGGCCATTAGCTTCTTTTTCCAAAAGGGGAACACAGGTTCGGAAGATGGCATCCGCTAGCTGTATGGGTTGAGGCAGTGTGCGGCGGCGGGTTATGGATTCAAATTGTTTTGTTTTGAGCTTTAGAGTGACGACCTTGCCCGCAAGGTTCTTGGCTTTGCTGCGGTCAGCCGTCTTTTGGCAGACATGCCAAAGCTTATCTTTAAGTTCTTCGATGTCTGAAATGTCGTCATTAAAGGTTGTTTCAGCAGAGACAGATTTTCTCTTACTGGTCGATTTAACCGGGCGGTGGTCTTCCGCGCGTGCAAGACGGGCAAGATGTAAGCCCATATCGCCAAAGCGTTCTGCCATGGATTTATCAGATTGCCGCCTGACATCGGCGATCGTCCGGATGCCTACCTTATTTAAACTGCGCGCAAAACTTGGCCCGACGCCATAGATAAAATTCACGGGTTTATCAGCAAGAAAGTCGAGAGCCTCCGCCTTCCCGATAATTGCAAAGCCATTTGGCTTATCGAGGTCCGACGCGGTTTTGGCTAAAAACTTATTATAAGACAGACCGACTGAAACCGTTACGCCAACCTCTTTTAAAACTTTATTTTGTAAGTGGATCAAGCTTTGCGCCGGTGATTGGTTATGAATTCTCTGCGTGCCTGATAAATCCAAAAAGGCTTCATCAATAGATAAGGGTTCCACAAGGGGTGTTAAATCTCGCATCATCTCTCTTATTCTCGCGCCTTCATAGGCATATTTATTCATATCTCCGCGCACCACGACAGCATCAGGACAGAGCTTAAGGGCTTTGAACATGGGCATAGCGGAGTGCACGCCGTAAATACGGGCATGATAACAGGCGGCCGAAACAACGCCGCGACGACCGCCGCCAACAATAACGGGCTTTTCTCTAAGCTCAGGGTTATCGCGTTTTTCGACAGAACAATAAAAGGCATCGCAATCAACATGGGCGATAGACAGGGATGTAAGCTCAGGATGCGTTATGAGGCGGGAAGAGTGACACACATCACAGTCCGGCGCTTGCACAGGCGCGGCGCAATCTCGACATAATTGAGTGATGTTTATGGAATCTAACAGATTCAGAACTCCTTAAGTAATGTTCTTTATATGTTCTAAAATATAAGGCGTGTGAAGCCTAATTATGGTTAATCGAAACCTAAGGTCAAACACACCCTTGATTAATGATATTCTGTCATAGCTACAGAATAAAATAAAATGTCAGGCAACGTCCTGCAAATGGTGAATTGGGAATATGTTAAAAATCATGCCGAAAAAAGTCCTCATAGTCGAAGATAACGAGTTGAACATGAAATTGTTCGCTGACCTTCTTGACGCGCATGGATATGAAACCCGCCAAACCCGTGAGGGGTTAAAGGCTATTGGTATGGCAAGGACTTTTAAACCAGATCTTATTTTAATGGATATCCAATTACCTGAAGTTTCCGGTCTTGAAGTGACGAAGTGGCTGAAAGATGATGAAGCCCTCGCCGATATTCCTGTCGTGGCTGTTACGGCTTTTGCGATGAAGGGTGATGAAAAACGCATTCGCGAAGGGGGCTGCGAAGCCTATATTGCGAAACCTATTTCAGTCTCGTCGTTTTTAGCGACAGTTCGGAAATTTTCTGAAGCCGCGTAAAGGACAGATCAGTGTCCGCTCGTATACTCGTTGTTGATGACCTTGCCCCCAACCTTCATTTGTTGGAAGTTAAGCTGCAAGCCGAATATTATGATGTTGTAACCGCAAGAAGCGGATATGAAGCCTTAGATATTGCCGGAAAAGAAAAGCTCGATCTCATCCTAATGGATGCGATGATGCCGGGCATGAACGGGTTTGAAGCCTGTGAAAAGCTAAAGCAAAACCCTAAGACCTGGCACATCCCCGTCATTATGGTCACGGCGCTTGAAGAAACAAAAGATAGAATTGCAGGCCTCGAAGCTGGCGCCGATGATTTTATCACCAAACCTATTGATGATTTTAATCTTATGGCGCGGGTCAAGTCATTATTGCGGCTGAAAATGGTTACAGATCAATTGCTGAGCCATACGGGGCATACAAAAGCAAATTCACGGCCACTGCTAGAAAAAATACATGATAGATCTGGCAAGATATTATTGGTTGAAGATCATGACTTTCGGGCTGAAAAAATCTCGAAACCTCTGCTTAAAAAAAATAAAGTTGTTGTAGAAAAAGACCCGGATAAAGCCGTAAAATTGGCAGGTTCTGGTATGGATTTAATTATTGTCAGTCTCGTTTCCGAGAATTTCGATGGTCTTCGTGTCTGTGCCAGTTTGCGATTTAAAGAAGACTCTCGGGATACTCCGATTCTCATTGTTGGTGATCCTGAAGATGAAGCCCGGCTTATTCGCGCCTATGATATAGGCATTAATGACACATTGATGCGGCCTATTGAAAAGCAAGAAATGCACGCCCGGGTGAACACATTGCTACGCCGTAAGTTTTACGCCGATAGTTTGCGTGAAAACTTCAATGAAAATCTCGAAATGGTTGTCTCTGATCCCTTAACCGGGCTTGGCAATCGGCGTTATTTTGACCGCACTATAGAGCCCTTCTTTGAAGCCCTTGAAGATAAGGACGAAGCTTTTTCAATCATGGTGTTTGATATCGATCATTTTAAACGCGTCAATGATATCTTGGGCCACGATATGGGAGATCAAATCCTCAAGGAAGTTGCGACGCGGCTTGTGACCAATATGCGGGCCGTAGATGTTGTTAGCCGTTATGGCGGCGAAGAATTTATGATTGCGATGCCAAAAACCGAGGAAGATGATGCTTTGGTTGCGGCGGATCGTATTCGCGCCTTAATAGCTGGGACACCTATCTACGTTGACGGTCAGGCCCTTAGAATTACGACCAGCGCAGGTGTTGCGCAGGTGCAAAAGGGTGAACAATTACGTGACGTCTTCAAAAGAGCCGATGATGCTCTTTATAAGGCCAAGCAAGCTGGGCGGAATAAAGTTTTCCCAGCGACTTATGAACAGGCGGCCTAGTTTTACCTAGCTTTGAGTTGTTTTCATGACTCGCTTTATCAACGTTTTATCCCTAAATTAGCTCTATGCGTTTTGGTGAATCCTTTCTCGAAGAGATAAAGGCCCGTGTCCGACCCTCGGATGTGGTGGGACGGCATGTGAAATTAAAACGTCAAGGCCGCGAATTTGCTGGGCTATCGCCATTTACGAATGAAAAGACGCCCAGCTTTTTTGTCAATGATGAAAAAGGGTTCTATCATTGCTTCTCATCAGGCAAGCATGGTGACGCCATATCTTTCCTCATGGAAGTTGAGGGACTATCTTTCCCTGAAGCGGTTGAAAGACTCGCGGAAATGGCAGGGATGGAGATGCCCAAAGCGGATCCAGATGCAGAGCGACGCGCTGCTCGAAATAAGAAAACCATTAGCTGGATGGAACAGGCGCAAATTTTCTTTGAAAAATCACTCTATCGCGACATGGGGAGTGAGGCGCGAGATTATCTCAAAGCGCGAGGATTGACAAAAACAGCGGCGACTAATTTTGGAATGGGATTTGCCCCGAGCCATTTTTCAGCTCTGAAAGATGAGTTGATGCAACAAGGGGCATCCGTACGCATGTTAATCGAAGCTGGCTTAATCATCGAACCCGAAGATCAAGGACGAGAGCCTTGGGATCGTTTTCGCAACCGTATCATGTTTCCTATTCATGATAGCCGAGGGCGGCTTGTGGCCTTTGGCGGGCGGGCTATGGAGAAAGATGCCAAAGCTAAATACTTGAATTCGCCTGAAACACCTATTTTTCAAAAAGGGCAATTGCTTTATAATTATCATAGAGCCCGCAAAGCCATATCGAACCCCAAGAACACTGCGCGTGGTATGATTGTTGCCGAAGGGTATATGGATGTTATTGCTTTATCTCGTGCGGGATTTGGACATGCTGTTGCTCCCATGGGAACCGCGCTAACTGAAGATCAATTAGCATTATTATGGCGCGCAGGGCCCGAGCCTATCCTTTGTTTCGACGGTGATAATGCAGGACAGCGGGCAGCCTTTAGGTCTATTGAGCGTGCATTACCGCATATTAGGCCGGGGCAAAGCTTAAGGTTTGCTTTGCTTCCTAAGGGACAAGACCCTGATGATTTAATCAAGGCCAAGGGCAAAACGGCTATGCAAGACGTTCTTGATGGAGCGCTACCCTTAGTCGAAATGCTGTGGCAACGTGAAGTCAATGAGGAGCCGTTAACGACACCTGAGGCCAAAGCGGGTTTGAAATCACGTATCTTTGCGGCGCTTAAAGAAATCTCCCATGAGGATGTACGCGCCCAATATCAAACGGCTCTACTTGATAGGTTTGATCAAGAATTTGGCCGTGCGCGCCGCACCAATAAAGGTCAATGGAGTAATAGAGCCATACAAAAAAAGGCCTCTCCGGCGATTAAAGCGACGATGAAAGTCGATGCGATTAATGCGGGCCGTGAGAAAAAGCTCATTGGAGCTATTTTACAATGGCCCGAGCTTTTACCGCGGGTGGATGAAGTTTTATTTGAACTGACTTTTTCAACGCCAAAATGCGCACAAATGCAGAGATGTTTATTATCTTATTGGCGTGTCACAAAAGCGGTTGAAAAGTCTTCACTTAATGCCCATATAGACGCCGAAGGATTGAATTCTCTTTCTCGTGATTTCGTACGTGACCGTTTGTTGATCAAAGCGGCTATGGGCGGAGCGGACGCAGATTTGGACACACGAACGGCTCTTTGGCAAGACGAGGCCGCCGCCCTGACCGGGCAAGCCCAAACTGACGACGATAGCGGGGAAGCTCGGTCCCTCATGGCGGATGCAATCCGTGATGATAATAGTGACGCGTTAAAGCGTCAGATGCGAGCCGTAAAAAGCACGCAAGAATAGAACTCGGCCTTCCGGTCTCTAAAATTTGCATGTGCAAAAATTTAGGATGAGCGGCGGGCTAAACGTATTTTTAAAGGTCTTGCCATAGCAATGCCTTTTGCCGGAGTAAATATATATGGCCAAAGCTGCCACGAAAACGAAGTCTGCCAAAAAAACGGCTGCGAAAAAAACCGCTACTAAAAAACCAACTGCCAAGAAAGCGGCTGAGAAGAAACCCGCTGCTAAAAAACCAACTGCCAAGAAAACAGCTGCGAAGAAAACGCCAGCTAAAAAGACGACGGCTAAAAAAGTCGAGACAAAAACCCCAGAAGAACTGACAGCTGCGGCTGATGCGGTTCTCGCGGCGTCAGATGAAACGGCTGTTGCTGAGGCGGTAAAGCCGAAAGTTCTGACATATCGACTTAATATGGACGATATCGACGTCAAGCGTATGATCGCTGTCGCTAGAAAATCTGGTTTGATCACAACGAAAGAGCTTTACAAGCATATTAAAATCGAAGGCATCACAGCCGAAGATATCGAGATTACTTTAGCTCAACTCTCAGAAATGAACATTTCGGTTATTGATGAGAAAGATGAGCCAACTTACGGGTCCAAGACATTAGCTAGGCCTGAGGCGACCAAAGTCAAAGGCGGAAATTCTAAGGATGATTTAGACCGAACAGATGATCCTGTTCGCATGTATCTTCGCGAAATGGGCGTGGTTGAACTGCTCTCGCGCGAAGGTGAGATTGCCATTGCCAAACGTATCGAGGCAGGCCGTGATACCATGATCAAAGGCCTTTGCGAATCCGCGCTGACCTTTGAAGCGATTATGGTGTGGCGTGAAGAATTGGAAGAAGGCCGTATTCTTCTGCGTGATATTATTGATTTGGATACGACGTATAATCGCGCCATTGGTAATATTCAGGAAGATAGATCACAGGCCGCTGTTCGACGAGAGAAAATCGAAAAAGGTGAGCTTGAGGCGACAGAAGAAGATCTCGCTCAAAAATTTGATAATGGCAAAACCAAGATCGAAATTAATCGCGATTATAAAGAAGGCGAAAAGCCGATTGATGATGAAGAGGAAGAAGAAGATAAAATCAATCTTTCTATGGCCAATATGGAAGCCGCTCTTCGTGAAGACATCATGGCCAAGCTTGACCGTATTTCTCAAGACTTCGGACGGTTTCAGAAGCTTCAACAAATGCTTATCCGCGCCCGCTTGTCAGGTAAGAAAATGCGCCGGCCACAATTTGAAGAATTTGAACAAATTCAAAATGACATCATTGAAGAGATTAAATCACTACAGCTCAATAATGCCCGTATTGAGGCTCTGATTGATCAGCTTTATGCGATCAATAAGCGCTTCATTAGCTTGGAAGGCCGTTTGATGCGTTTAGCCGATGGTAATGGCGTTCCAAGACAGGAATTTTTAAAGTCTTACCTAGGGTCAGAATTGAAGCCAACATGGCTTGAAGATATGGCGGGTACATCAGAGGCTTGGGGTCGATTTGCGAAACGTGAGAAAATCTCAATCGATAAAATCCGTGATGAAATCGGGGAATTAGCGCAAGAAACAGGTGTGCCTGTTGATGAGTTTCGCCGTATTGTCCAAACGGTACAAAAGGGTGAGCGCGAAGCGCGTCAAGCCAAGAAGGAAATGGTCGAGGCGAACCTACGTCTGGTGATTTCTATTGCTAAGAAATATACAAATCGCGGACTTCAATTTCTTGATCTTATTCAAGAAGGTAATATCGGCCTCATGAAAGCCGTTGATAAGTTCGAATATCGCCGCGGCTATAAGTTCTCAACTTACGCGACGTGGTGGATCCGTCAGGCCATAACGCGCTCTATTGCTGATCAGGCGAGGACTATTCGTATTCCGGTGCATATGATTGAGACAATCAATAAAATTGTCCGGACTAGCCGCCAAATTCTTCATGAAATTGGCCGTGAACCGACGCCTGAAGAATTAGCAGCGAAGCTTTCCATGCCGCTTGAAAAAGTACGCAAAGTTATGAAAATTGCCAAAGAGCCGATCTCTCTTGAGACGCCTATTGGGGATGAAGAAGATAGCCAGCTTGGTGATTTTATCGAAGACAGTAATGCTATCTTGCCGATTGACGCCGCTATTCAATCAAACTTACGCGAAACAACAACCCGTGTGCTTGCCTCTTTAACGCCGCGTGAAGAACGCGTTTTGCGTATGCGGTTTGGCATTGGCATGAATACGGATCATACTTTGGAAGAAGTCGGGCAGCAGTTCTCTGTGACGCGGGAACGTATCCGGCAAATCGAAGCCAAAGCGCTTAGGAAGTTAAAACATCCGAGCCGAAGCCGTAAACTTCGAAGCTTCTTGGATCAGTAAAAGAAAGCCGCCCTTTGAGGCGGCTTTCTTTATGAGTTAAAATTTCTATGAGTTAAAATGTAATTTTAAGGCTTCATTAAAGTTGTAATTTAATGAAATATTTTCTCTCTCACGTTAGTATGCTACGCGTGGGAACTGTGGGTTAGAGGCATAAAGTGCAATTCGGGGACGTTATAAAACAATATGAGCGTTTCTTGCGCTTTGACGAGCTTTCGACCAGCGCAGAATTTATGCGGGGGCGTGGCGTTTACCTCATTGGTTGGACGTTCATAATTTCTCAAATATTTAATATAGTTTCGATGACGGTGAGTTACGGTTATTGGACCCTTGATCACACAATATCTATCTCTGCCAGTCTCATATTATTTTGTTTGATTCATTGCCTAAGATTTTCCAAAAATTTCATCGCTTACGCGATTGCATATTCCGCGCTTTTACTCGGCGGTATTTTAGTGTCCGCCCTGGATCAAGCGACAGGTATTAATTCGGCGCTACTTCCGCTTTTATTAGCCGGTGCGCTGATGAATGGGTTTATCGGCTCATGGCGCATGGTGGCTGGTTATACGTTTATTTCTGTTATGATGGTTTGGTTTCTATTCTATGTCTCATCTACGGCAGTTACTCCTGATATAATCGATAAGGAAATGCTGGCGGACCGAGAATATCAAAGAGCGATGCAAGCCACACTCACATTTATTGTTATTTCATGTACAGCGGCTTTCTTCAGCGTGAATATGTTTAATATGTTTGGGACTCTTGAAGCTAATATTGAAAAAGCTCAGACTGCAGATAAATCAAAATCACAATTCTTAGCCAATATGAGTCATGAATTACGAACGCCCTTAAATGGTGTTATCGGCATGAGCGGTCTTCTGTTAAAGACTGACTTAGACCATACACAAAAACAATATGCTGAGATTGTTCATGACTCGAGCCGTAATCTCGTTGCGATCGTCAATGATGTTTTGGATTTATCCAAGGTTGACGCCGATAAGATGGTTTTCGAGCAAACAGAGTTTTCACTATATGAAATGCTCCATGGTTTAATGTCCTTACACAAGCCTGCGGCCCTTGCCAAAAATATTAACTTAGTATTGAGTTACAAAGATGTCGTGCCTCATTCATTTATAGGCGATGAGGGACGCCTCAGGCAGGTGATCAATAATTTAATTGGCAATGCGGTCAAATTTACTCCATCGGGAGACGTTTCCATTTATACGGACGGTTATCATCTTGATAGTCAAAACTTTGAGCTGACAGTTTATGTCAGAGATACTGGGATGGGTATTGCGCCACACGATCAACAGCGCGTGTTCAAACGGTTTGAACAGGTCAATAACGGACATGATAAAAGCATTCAGGGCACGGGTTTGGGACTGACAATCTCTAAAGATTTAATACACGCAATGGGAGGAGAAATGGACCTCGTAAGCTATGAAGGGCATGGAACAACCTTCTATTTTAAAGTCAGTCTACCTGTGGCAGGAGAATATAATCTGACCTCAGATGCCAGCCCTGATATGCCTTTAAGATCATTTGGCTAAGACATAGTTTTTAGTTTGTCGTCTTTGGTTTCGTCACGCTTGATTTGCGGATTTGACGACCTCTCCACCATTTACGCATTAGCCATAAGCCCGGAATTATAACGAGAATAAGCCAAGGTAGAATTGCGGCGAGGAAATTTATCACATCGGCAAGGCCGCGAGAAAATCCACCGACAAACCCTTTAAGCGCTCGACCTATTGGCGACAGAGCGCTTTGACTAACGGCGACGCTTTGACTTTGATAATTGATATTAACAACCGACATAGACACGCGTTTACGCAGGACATTTAAGGTGGTTGTTGCGCTTTCTATTTGACTTTGAACTCGGGCCAATTCGCGTTCAAGTGCGAGTAAGTCATTGAGTTTGGCATCACGCGTTGCGAGAAGCCTTTGAAGTCGATCCCGTAACGTGGTTTGCGCCTTTAACCTCGCATCTGTATCCAGTATTTGGCGCGTTAAATCTTCGGCGCTTACACTATTATTTGTCATATCGCCTTTTGCGGCTTCGACAGAGCTTTGTATTTCCGATTTAAAACTATCGAGCCAATTGGGTTCGGCCCGCAGTGATAAATTCGCCGATACTTGATCTTTATTATAGGCCGACGTTGAAGAGTTCAGAACTTGACATTTGTTTGGCCCAGCCTCGAGGCAAATTTGTGCATGAGATTTCGCAGTGGCTGCCACAGATTTAGCAGGCAATGAAAAGCCGTAATTATACCGATAGGCTAAAAAACTCTGGCTGGAGGGGTTGTCTTGGCTCTGCGGGTTTCGGGGCGAATTTGGTGGAGGGACAGGCTCAGATGCTGATGCTCCTGCTCCTGCAAATGATTGAGGTCTAGCTGACTTTGACAACATAGTGTCTGCCATCACACTGTTTTGAACCGCACTGCTTTCGATCGTTGGTCTGGATTGATCAATCCGCTCAGATTGTGAACTTCCACATGCACAAAGAAAAGTCGTTAAAAATAGCGCGGTTTTTTTCATTGTTGCTTCCCGTATATGGTGGTCAAATGTTTCTGCCTTAAGTGTAAGACGTATCTAAAATCCCAATCCTTGGACGTATGACATCATTTATCTGGCTTCTTAGTTTGGGCGTAGGCCAGCGCTCTGAAATCATTATGAAGGGCAGGGTCCTCTTCGGCAAAGAATTGTAGCATTAATATACCAAAGCTTTTATTTTTACGGTCAACCCAGAAGGTTGTGTTTGCCGCTCCGCTCCACCCCCATTGGCCCAAGCCTTGACCGAGGCTTGCCATTTGTTTAGGCGTTTCTTGAATAACCACACTGCCGCCATATCCGAAACTTTTATTCGTTCGCGCGCCAAGCCACGGAAATAGAAATGTTGGATTGTCGCCCATATGATCAGACATCATCTCGTTGACGATAGCTTCATCAAGGACGCGGTGACCTTTATAGATACCGCCATCAAGCATCATTTGAGCAAATTTGGCATAATCATCTAATGTTGAAACTAATCCACCTCCGCCTGATTGAAAGGCATTTGGGGTTAAATAGGCATTTGTATTGAATAGAGAATTATTTGCGTCACCTCCTATGCGTTCAAATGAGCCATCTTTCTTCAGGACATAATTGGTAACAAATCGATCATGTAATTCAGGTTTCACATAAAACGCTGTTTCATCCATACCTAGGGGATCAAAAATGCGATCTTGCATTATTTCGCCCAAGCTTTGCTCCGTCACAATCTCGGCAATCCGGCCCAAGACATCAATGGAATAGCTGTAATACCACGCCGCGCCGGGTTGCCCGATAAGCGGGAGCTGCGAGAGCTTTTGCATCTTAACGTCAAGCTTTTCGGAAGGGTCAAATAACCCTGCTTTGGCATAGAGCGTTTCAACAGGATTGACCTCTCCAAAAATACCATAGCCAAGTCCCGCTCTGTGGAGCATCAGGTCTTCAAGTGTCATAGGACGATGTTGCGGTGTAAATTGAGGGTTTCCATCGTCCCCTAATGAGGCGACTTGCATATTGGCGAGTTCTGGAATGTATTTAGTCACAGGGTCTTGAAGCGATAATTTACCTTCTTCTTGAAGGTCCATAATGATGACCGAGGTGATAGGTTTGGTCATAGAATAAATTCGCCACACTGTATCGTGTTTGACGGGTTTATCATTTTCTCTATCACGCAGGCCAAAAGCGCCAGTGTAAACCGTTTCTCCATCATCATAGACCAAAGCGGACACACCTATTACGTCCTCAGATGAGACCGCCTTTGATAAAAGACTATCCATGGCTTTTTTATCGAATTTATTTTGAGGCATGGATGTTCCACTACAGGCTGATAATATAAGGACAGCGAGGACGGTTGTTAGTATTTTCATCCCGCTAATCAATTATATCATAGGTCATATTGACGGTAACGTTGATCTGTTGTTCGCCTGCTGAAATGGGCGTGCTGGCTTGGCGGGACTCCAAAGCGGCATAGGCGACGGGAGGCCGAGGATTAAAATTGCCTCCGCTCTCGGATAAAGATTTGAGTTTACCGAGTTTCACACCTGCTGCGGCGGCCATGCTCTCAGCCTTGGCACGGGCTTCGCGGATGGCATCCTCGCGGGCTTTATCTTTGGCCACTTTGCTGTCTTTAATAGAAAATTGAACGCCGTTGATATTGTTGACGCCCGCTTTGACGAGGGCATCGAGCATCGCGCCAACAGTGTCGAGGTCATAGGTCTTGGCGGAGACGGTATTACGCGCTTCATAGCCATCAATTTTAGGCGATTGGCGATTTTGGTAATTATACTTTGGCTGTAATGAGAGCTGAGATGTTGTGATATGTTTCTTTTCAATGCCTGCTGCTTCCAACTCTTCAAAGGCGCGGGTCATTTTAGTGGCATTGCCGAACATCGCTTGGCGAGCGGTTTTACCTTGGGTCACAACACCAGCCGAAACGGTGGCCATATCTGGGGCCATATTGACCTTACCCGTTGCGGAAACTTGAATATGCGCGACAGGGGCTTTATCGGCCGTAATATAGGTTGGCCCGCCTGAATTACAGGCGGTAATAGCAAGGGCGCTCGCGATGATTAAAACTGTTCTCATGATGTCCTCCGTTCCCAAAGGATATCATAGCTCGTCAAGCTGAACAATGCGGATAAGACCTTCTTGGGCGGTGGAGGCTATGAGCTCACCTGATTGGGTGTAAAAACTGCCACGACCGAAATCTCTGGCACGGGCAGAGCGGGGACTATCAATGTGGTAATAGATCCACTGATTGACCCGAATTTCAGAATGAAACCACATGGCGTGATCAAGGCTGGCCCCAATAAGGCGGTGTGTTTTGCGGTTAATATTATGCGGCATCATTCCTACGGACATGAGGGCTTTATCAGAAATAAAAGCTAGAAGCGTGCGGTGCGTGATTGGGTCACCACCTATCGCATCGTTAAACTTAAACCAAAATCCGTAGCGCGGCTCATATTCGCCGGGGACAAGTGACTTGGCGAGTTCAGGTGTACGCACTTCGACAATCGAATTGTCAAATAAGAGGGCCGTTGAATGTAGCCGCTCGGGGGTTAACTCAGGTCTTGTTTTGGCCAGCTCCGCCAAGTGTTCCAAATCCGGAAGCACGTCCTCAGGGCGGGGGATATCGGCGGGTAGGTCGATTTGGTGGGAGAGCCCGTCTTCAAAGATTTGAAACGATATAGAGCAGTTAAAAATGGCTTTGCCGCGCTGCTTGCCAACGACGCGGCGCGTGGCGAAACTTCGCCCATTTCTGATGGGGTCTACCTCGTAAATGATGGGGCGGTTAATATCGCCCGGGCGTAGAAAATAAGCATGGAGCGAATGCGGTTTGCGTTCAGGGTCAACGGTTCGTACGGCGGCGTTGAGCGCCTGTCCAAGCACTTGTCCGCCAAACACGCGAGGGAGCCCCATTTGTAAAGGCTCGCCCCGAAATAAGAGCTCGTCGAGTTCTTCGACATGCATTTTGGAAAGAAATTCTTCGCGGGTAAACATAGGCTTAGATATCTGCGCTCTTGGGCCTAATTGCAAGGCGCAGTTTTGCATAGACGTTCTGCGTAGACTTTGCCATTTAGAGATATGAGCAATAATTGGAAACCTGAACTCTCTGAACTCTCAAAACGCCAAAAGCTTGGCGAGAAAATGGGCGGCGCGGCTAAGCTCAAACGGCAAAAAGAGCGCGGGAAGCTCAATGTCAGACAGCGCATGGACCTTTTGCTCGATGAAGGCTCCTTTCGAGAAATAGGCAAAATTGCGGGCAAAGGCACTTATACCGCCAAAGGCGATTTAAAAGACTTTGCCCCGAGTAACTTTATCTTTGGCCGCGGGGACATAGAGAGCCGTCCTGTTGTTGCGACAGCCGATGATTTTACCGTTCGCGGCGGCGCGGCTGACGCGGCTATTCACCGTAAATTTACACAAGCCGAACAAATGGCCCATGAGATGCGCCTACCGCTTATCCGTATGATTGACGGCACTGGCGGGGGCGGCTCCGTCAAGATGATAGAAGATATGGGCTTTACCTATGTGCCCTTTGTGCCGGGCTGGGACCATGTAGTGAAGAACCTCGATAGCGTTCCCGTTGTGGCGTTGGCCCTCGGCCCAACAGCAGGTCTTGGTGCGGCGCGCGTTGTCGCAAGCCATTATTCGGTAATGGTCAAAGGCCTGTCGCAAATATTTACCGCAGGGCCAGCAGTCGTTGCGGCTCTAGGGGAACAACAAGATAAAGAAAGCCTTGGCGGGTCCAATATTCATACGCGCAACGGCGTGGTGGATGATGAAGCCAAAGATGAGGCCGAAGCCATTAATATGGCGAAGCGGTTTTTATCTTATCTACCGTCTTATGCCGGCGCGCCGTTAGAGCGGACTGAAAATGCTGACCCTGTCACCCGCGCGGATGAAACGCTTCTTTCTATTGTGCCGCGCGATAAATCCAAGGCCTATAATATGCGCCGTATTGTAGACTCTGTGGCCGATGAAGGCAGCGTATTTGAAATGGGACGGCGTTGGGGCAGGGCAGTGATTACGGCTTTTGCGAGGTTTGATGGCTGGCCCGTCGCGGTTCTGGCGTCTGACCCAACCTTTTTAGGCGGATCATGGACAGCTGATACGGCGGAGAAAGCCAAACGTTTTACGGCGCTGGCCGAGCAATTCGGGATGCCCGTCATTCACTTGGTTGATAATCCTGGCTTTATGATTGGGCTGGAGGCCGAGCGCACAGCCACGATACGGCGCGGGGTTGAAACCATGAACGCCATTTATAAATCTACCGTGCCTTGGGCCAGCGTTATCATTCGCAAGGCTTATGGCGTAGCGGGCGCGGCTATGTCTAACCATACACGATTTCAATACCGTTTTGCTTGGCCAAGTGGAGATTGGGGGAGCTTACCGATTGATGGCGGCGTCGAGGTCGCTTATCAAAGCGAACTTGCCAAATCTAAAAATCCTGAAAAGGCCTTAGCCGAGATCAAAGACCGTCTTGCCAAAGTCACATCCCCATTTCGAACGGCAGAAAAATTTGCAGTCGAAGACATCATCGACCCGCGAGAGACGCGTAAATTACTCTGTGAATTTGTGGCTCTGGCGATGCGTTAAAAGTTTAAGTGAATAATTGAAAACAATGCAAATTGTCTCTTTGAGAATAGGATAAGCCGCGCTATAGACCGCTTCGACCAGTGGGGGGATAGCTCAGTTGGTTAGAGCCACCCGCTCATAACGGGTTGGTCGGGAGTTCAAGTCTCTCTCCCCCTACCAACACTAACATCCATTAATAGGGCGTATCCACGCTCTTTTATTTTCCTAACCTGAACTTTAAATATAATTCTCCTCAAATTGTCTTACTTTTTCGCTAAAATGCTCTATGGTTTGCTAAATTTCAGGAAAGTCTAAGAGAGCTTCATTTAGCTTATTAGACTCTCGAACCAGCCAGTGATTAATCGAGTATATTGGCGTGATAATTTTTAGGAGTTCGTTAATTTCCTTCTTGGCTTTTTCAGAGTTGTTTTGAGCAACCCATATTTCGGCTCTATAAAATTTAGCTTTATAAATGGCGTATTGATTATTCCCAGTTGTGTGGTGTTTCAAACAGATGTCATCAAGAATTTTTACAGCTTCTACATATTCACCTGATTTTCCAATATAACGAGCTAAATTTGCAAGTGTATTAATCGTTTTAGGATGTTCGGGACCGTGTATGTCATCACGTTTTTGAATATCATATACAGCCTGATATTCATCTCTAGCTCTTTTGTATTCTCCTAAATTGCCTAGCTGCTGTGCAATATTTTCCCTTGCTGTAAGGGTATGAGGATGTTCAGGACCCAATATATCATCTCGTTTTTCAATATCATATATAGCCTGATATTCATCTTTAGCTCTCTGATGTTCACCTAAATTGCCTAAAAAATGTGCTAAGTTTGCTCTTGTTGTAAGTGTATTTTGATCTTCAGGACCAAATTTACGTCTTCGAATATCGTATACAGCCTGCAGACCATCCCTAGCTTTTTCATATTCCCCTATGTGACCATGTTCAGTTGCTAAATTAAATTGAGATGAAAGTGTTATAGGATGTTCAGGACCGTGAATGTCATCACGTTTTTGAATATCGTATATAGCCTGAAATTCATCTCTTGCTCTCTGAGCTTCTCCTAAACGGCTAAACTGTTTTGCTAAACCCGTCCGTATTTTAAGTGTTTCAGGATGTTCAGGATCAAACATTTCATCACTTTTTTGAATATCATATAAAGCTTCATATTCGTCTCTTGACAAAGTGTAGGAACCACATAGAGAGAGCAACTCTGCCCTTAAATGCCGTATATTTAGTGCAACATTTCCATTGTATAATTTATTACGTTTTAAGATATTAATCGGTCTCTGCAAGAGCGCTAAGCTAAGATTGTATCTTCCTTTTATCTTTAGGTTGTGACTTCTTTTAAGAATCTCACTTGCTGTTAAAATAGCAGTCTCATAATCCAGTGGAATATGATCAAAATCGACTAAAGTCTGATTTGATATTTCTTTTATCGGTTCATTTTCTAACAATAATTGTTCAAGAAGTAAGGAGTATTCCTTGTTTTTTGGTTCTAATAATACACTAATACGAGCGTATTTTATGCTTTCTTTCAGGGCTAACGGAGTTTCAGTTGTTAAGCCTGCATAATGTTTAGCAAGCAGATTCGTTACGGCGGCATAGTCTTTATGGGATCGTAGAAAACCTTGTTCTATAATATGGATACTCTGCTCGAAATTGTCTTGTTTAGTTTCCTGCCTTGCTGCTTTTAACCATCTCGAGGGCAACCAATCGTCAGTCAGCGATCGCTCCTTCTGGAGATCTGCTTCGATGGACTTACTGCGCTTCTTTTCTAGAGCTAAATCACTTTTTAAGAATGTTGTTATGTGCTTGTTGTGACGTAGACCAAATACGGTGCCTAACCATAACATGAAGGCAGCAATTGGGGTTAATGTCAAAAGAGCTAATAGTCTTTCTAAGAGATCTTTCTCCAAAAAGAGTCTTAAAATTTCTTGAATTGTGTCCATGAAGCCCCACTAGACAGCTAATACTTATTTAGCTTATACTACTTCCAGTTTTACTATCAAATCAAGAACGCTCCGTATAGTCCATATACATTTTATTTTATTAAGTGCTCTGAAACCCAATCAGTATTATAGTCCGCTGGTCTGATAAATCGTGGGATGAGCACTCTTCTCTTTACTTAAATTGGGTAGGGTGCAATATGCGTTTATCCGTAATAAGGGGGCGGTGGTTAATGATGGAAGGCCTCTCCCCCTACCACTCCATTAATCTGTTTAACTTCCAACGTCATTTAATCTCAAGAACAACACTCAAACAGTTTAGAACCGAAGCCCGGACAGAATGGAATATTGTGACTAAAGCTGTGATGGCTTAATTGTGTAAAACGAGAACGTGCGGGCAGGGGACTTAATGTGACAAGACCCGCGTACATCTTTACCTGCCGCTAGAAATAATACGGCATCAGTTTTTGAATGCTTAAAAGTTCAGACTGACGCGTGTCATCTGTGCGGGT
>CAYYMI010000038.1:0-23971 GCA_964472905.1 uncultured Hellea sp.
ATGTCCTAGCCAACTTCATCGGTATTAACACCTATCGCTATGTCTTTGAAAACCCTATATAATTATTTGAAACACCATCAACACCTCTAATCGCCTTCAAGGCCGCAAAACACTTTTGAATAAGGGGCGGTTAGCAATGACGCTTGGCTTATCGACAGATATCTCTTTATAGAATAGGCATAGGAGTATTTATGACGCATAATCCAACGTGCCTTGTGATTGGCGCAGGTGATGATACGGGCGGCGCTGTGGGTCGCGCTTTTGCCGCAGAAGGGTTAACGGCTTGTCTTGTGCGCCGCGAGCGCCATGCGGATAAACTCGAAGCTTTGGCGCAGTCCATTCGCGATGGGGGCGATAAGGCCGTCGCCCTGCCTGGTGATGCGCGTGATGAAGCGTTTATGATATCCCTGATTGATAAGATAGAGACCGATATCGGGCCATTAGAGGTCGCCGTGTTTAACATCGGCGCCAATGTCAAATTTCCAATTACGGAAATGACGTCTCGCGTTTATCGCAAGGTTTGGGAAATGGCTTGTTTCGCGGGCTTCCTCATGGGCCGGGAAGTCGCCAAGCGCATGGCCGAGCGCGGCCACGGCACAATCATCTTTACAGGGGCCACAGCGAGCATGCGCGGCGCGTCAGGCTTTGCCGCATTTGCATCGGCCAAACACGGCTTGCGCGCCCTCGCCCAGTCAATGGGGCGCGAGCTGGGGCCTAAGAATATTCACGTCGCCCATACGGTGATTGACGGAATGATTGATTCAAATTTCATCCGCGAGATGGTGCCCACGGTCGATGACATGCGAGATGAAGACGCGATTTTAAACCCTGACCATATTGCCGCGCAATATGTGATGCTACACAAACAGCCCCGCACGGCATGGACACATGAATTGGATCTTAGACCTTGGAAAGAAAAGTGGTGAAAGAGAAGTGGTGATATGACAAAAACAATAGATTTCATTTTCGACTTTGGCAGTCCAAATGCTTATTTCTCGCATCAGGTTCTACCCAAACTCGCGGCTGAAAAAGGCGCGAGCATCAATTATATTCCCTGTCTGTTAGGCGGGATATTTAAGCTCACCAATAACCAAGCCCCGATGGTCGCCTTTGCCAATGTCAAAGGCAAAGTCGCTTATGATATGCTTGAAATTAAGCGTTTCATTAAAAAATATGGCCTGACAAAATTTCAGATGAACCCCCACTTCCCCGTTAATACGCTCTTGCTCGTACGCGGCGCGATTGCCGCCGATAAAGACGGACGCCTCGGCGATTATATAGAGGTAGGTCTCAAAGCGATGTGGGAAGATGGACACAATATGAGCAACCCTGAGGTGTTTGCGAAGGTCTTCACCGAAGGCGGGTTTGACGGGGCTAAACTCTTAGCCGCAACGCAGGACCAAGCGGTCAAAGATCAACTCATGGCCAATACGGCCGAAGCCGTTGAGCGTGGGGCCTTTGGGATTCCGACCTTTTATGTCGGCGATGAGATGTTCTTTGGTAAAGACCGTATTGAGCAGGTTATTGACGAGTTGGGTTAGTCTTCATCCCGAAAGGTAATATCGGCGTCAGGGTTTTGGTCATTGGCGGCCACCGTGGCTTCACCGTCTCGTCCCGGAATGGCGTAACTGCCTTTCAGCCAGCGGCCTAGGTCAATATCGGCGCAGCGTTTGGAGCAAAAGGGTTTGGCAGCTTCATCAGACGGCTTATCGCAAATCGGGCAATTATCGCGGATCGTTTTGGACATTATCGATCTGCCGTAATACTGGGCGTGCCGCCCGCTTCAATTTTAAAGCGCGCACCGAGGCGTTCGGTCAATGGCGCTTTCCAATCTATGTGATCTGCGTCCAGCCAGTTCATCACATGATGGCGAACAGTCATAGTGAGCTGCGCGCCGGGATTTGCAGCTCCTTCTCGCTCTAATTGGCGCAGCGCTCTAAGGGCGAGTGTTTGGGTCGTTGGCGACCCTATGCGGTTATTTAGGGTTTCATCCAGAGACAGGCTAGATTTTGAGCGCGTCATTTCCATCGCGCCAAAGCGGGACAGCGGCGCGATTTTGATAATATTAGGGTCGTCCTTAAAGGCGCGCTCTGCCGCCTTTTGCACGGTGTTTCTTTGGCGGGGTTGGCGAAGGTTAGGCAGGTCAATTACGACAAGGCCGCCAAGACCGCGTAGACGTAGTTCATGCGCAATCATAGGCAAGGCCGCCATGCACACATCAAAGCTGCTCTTGGCGGTGCCTTTATCGACATCAATCGCGACAAGGGCGCGGGTGCGCTCAATTGAGATCGTGCCGCCGCCCTTTATGGCCAGCTCCGTTTCTGTGGCTTCATCAATGACCGAGACGGTGGCCTGCGCAAATTCAATGCCGGCAAACCGTTTGGCGATAAACGTCTTGAGATCATCGCCAGATAATTTAGCGGGATTATCTGCATCGCTTAATTGTTTAAATTTTACAATAGGCCCCTTACCTATTTCCGTAGCTTTGGACACTTCGAATTCTGCCATCTGCCCTTCGTTGAGGCGCGGGGCATTAGGAGAATTTGTAAACTTAAAGAGCCCTTGCGCTTTGGTGCCAAGTTCAATGAATGCCCCGCCCATGGATTGGTCTATCTTGGCAATGCGCCCTGCAAAGATATCGCCCTCACGTGGCTTATCTTTATCACTCCAGCGCCGCACATAAAGCTCGACCAAGCGGCGACCTTCGTAAACAGCGGCCCGTGTTTCACCGACACAGTCTTCGATAACACACCTGCGTTTCATGAGGGGTATCCTGCGCCTGTCAAAAGGTTACGCGTTTCAAAAAGGGGAAGTCCAACAACATTTGTATAGGAACCCATTAGATGCGATATAAAAGCTCCTGCTCTGCCTTGAATACCATAACCGCCTGCCTTGCCAGTCCATTCACCGCTTTCGATATATTGATTAAGTTCTGCATCAGAGAGCCGTTTCATTTTAAGACGCGTTTCAACAACGCGGCTGGTCATCTCACCATTGGCCTTAATCACGGCAACACCAGTAAATACACGGTGTCCCTGCCCTGACATCAGCTCTAAACATTTACGCGCTTCTTTAATTGTTTCGGTCTTAGGAAGAATTCTACGGCCAACCCCAACAACTGTGTCTGCGGCTAAGATAATGGCATCAGGATTATCGCTCGCAACTTTGATCGCTTTTTCGCGGGCTAATCTTAGTGCGTGCCCTTTAGGAAGCTCTCCCGCTATGGGGTCTTCATTGATATCAGCGGGCATGACTTCGTCGGGAACAATTCCGATTTGGGCAAGCAAATCTAGGCGCCGCGGAGAGGCGCTGGCTAAAATTAATTTTGGAGGATTACCGCTCATACAAGCGCGGCGAGCTTATTTAAATCGATAAGTGATACGGCCTTTGGTGAGGTCGTAAGGTGTCATCTCAACAGTCACTTTATCTCCAGCTAAAACACGAATACGGTTCTTGCGCATACGCCCAGCTGTGTGTGCTATAATTTCATGGTCATTGACCAATTTTACGCGGAATGTTGCATTGGGTAAAAGTTCTAAAACTTCACCTTCAAATTCCAAAAGTTCTTCTTTAGCCAAACTAAATCCTTTTATTAGCTATTGCCAACTCCCCACGAGTCAGCATTTCCAGCGCCTATATAGGCATTTTTCTGAAAAAAACAGGGTTTTATTCCATAAAGACTTAACCAAAGCGCCGTTTCAATCGTGCTTCGATATTATCTCTTATAGCACGGTAGTTGTTCATCATCGCGCGTACATCGAGCGATCCATGAGTTGGGTCCGGTATCGGCCAACGCTCAACTACCGTCGCGCCATCATAAAAAGCGGCCTCTGCAGCGGAACCTGCAGCATCCGTGAAGGCAATAACGATATCAAAGGGATAATCACATACATCACCCAAGGTTTGTGCAGAATGTTGACTCATATCGATATTTTTCTCACGCATAACGGCGACCATCAAGTCATCAAGCTCGCCAGATGCCATACCGCAAGATTGTGATTGAATATGCGGGTAAAGTTTTTTCATGATACCCTCCGCCATTGGAGACCGGATGGAGTTAAGATAGCACACAAACAAAACAGATTTAGGCAAGGGCTTCATCTTTACGATGGCCGCCGATGCAAAGAGCAAATCAACGTAAAAATACGGCGTGATGTGTTGAAATCAATCTCTATCGAATTACGTAGGCTATCCGTCAAAAGGCGTGAGCCTTCATTGTGCAGCCCCCGACGTCCCATATCTATGGCTTCAATCTGGGCCGAGGTCGCCGTCCGAATGGCATTATGATAACTTTCACAGATCAAGAAGTAATCTTTTATAATCCGACGAAAAGGTGTCATGGAGAGTGTGTATTTGCCAATCTCAGTTCCCGTGGAACGCTTAACGTCCATAACAAGGCGCTGCCCATCTTGAAGAGACAAATCAACCAGATAAGGTCCTCTCTCGCTTTCAAGAGGTCTAAATTCATTGTCTTCTAAAAGATCAAATATAGCAACGCGGCGCTCATGCTGCATTTCTACATTCGTAACAGGCAAACTATCTGCGTCGATATTAAGCTCGACGATATAATGATCTTGCCCCTTATCTGCCTCTTCACTCATTGAGGATGCATCGGAAGTTTATCCGTTTCCCTTGAGTCTGTAACATCAGCTAAAATAACATCCAGAGCTTCAACATCTGCATGTAGTTCTCCGCCGCCCGCGAAAATGAGCTTCATGATGCCGCCAGGCGCATCCGTTTCTTCAAAGTCAAGATTAAGCAGGACAGCCATAGCTTCAGGGTCTGATCTATCTATTCCCCTTGCTTTGACATTTAACACGCCATCAAATCGTAGTCCTGATTGCGCTCTGGCACCCTTATCTTGTTCGTGACGAAAGCGCGACATACGTAGCGTTAAAGACCGACCACGCATATTATAGGTAATCTCGCCCACACGCAGAATAGCATCTTGCACCGCCGCAGCGATGACGTCTAAATCAGCTTGTGTTTCAGCCCTAAGGCGAAGCTTAGTCATCTAGAACTCTTTTAGCTTTAGTCTTTTCAAACTATTCTTTTTCTCTGCGGATATTAGCGCCGCATTGTCCAAGCTTTACTTCTATATGTTCAAAGCCGCGGTCAAGGTGATATACGCGCCCAACATGTGTTTCTCCGCGAGAGGCTAGCCCTGCATTGATCAAAGACGCAGACGCCCGCAGGTCAGTCGCCATCACGGGCGCCCCTTTAAGCTCTCTAACCCCGCGAACAATAGCTTCGCGTCCTGTCACAGTTATATCTGCCCCCATGCGAGACAATTCTGGACAATGCATGAAACGGTTTTCGAAAATATTCTCACGAATAATTGAGACCCCATCCGCAAAACACATCAAAGCCATGAATTGAGCCTGTAGATCTGTTGGAAAACCCGGATAAGCTTGTGTATCAACATCAACGGCCTTGGGACGACCTCCGCCGCGTTCAATGAGAACCGTCGTTTCATCGAGGCTAACTTTAGCCCCTGCTTGGGCGATTAAAGGCCACAGCGAACCTAAATGATCAGAGCGTATATTTGTTAGCCGGACAGACCCACCTGCTGTCGCCGCCGCTAAGGCATAAGTCCCCGCTTCAATGCGGTCAGGGACAACGGAATGTGTCACGCCGCCGAGTTTGGACACACCCTTAATTCTGATTTCGGAACGACCTGCGCCTGTAATTTTGGCTCCCATTGCATTGAGGCAATCCGCCAAATCTATAATTTCCGGTTCTCTGGCAGCATTATTTAAGACCGTTTCACCCTTGGCGAGTACAGCCGTGAGTATGGCGTGTTCTGTTGCGCCGACACTTATGAAAGGAAATGTAATCTCAGCGCCTTTCAGGCCGCCGCTTGTTTTGGCTATCACATAGCCCTCTTCAAGTTTTATAACCGCGCCAAATGACTCCATCGCTTTAAGGTGTAAATCAACAGGTCGGGCTCCGATTGCGCAACCTCCGGGGAGTGAAACTTTGGCTGATCCATTGCGCGCAATAAGCGGACCTAACACATTAAAACTTGCCCGCATTTTTCGTACCAGATCATAAGGAGCGGTCGTTGATGTCAGTTTCTGTGCATGAAGGGTCATCTCCGTGCCCTTACCTGCCTTAACTTTTACGCCTAGATGCTCCAATAATCCTGCCATAGACCGCGTATCCCGCAGCCTCGGCATATTAGTCAGTTTTATGGGTTTATCCGTTAACAGACACACAGCCATTAATTTTATAGCCGAGTTTTTAGCGCCGCTTATTGCGATTTCACCATTTAGCGGAAACCCACCCTCGATAACAATTTTATCCATCTTTATTCCTTTGCAAAAAGATTCAATCTACGGAATCAATTTGCCAATTCTGAGGCTGTCTTAAGGCACATTTGCCTTGATTGTCACGTCTCTGTTTTGGATTGACTATTCTGCTTAGATTTCCGCATAGCTTGCTTTCTACGGCGCAAATTTGCTCTCAAATTTTCAGCCAACCGCTCTTGCTTGGTAAGTTTTGGCATTTTGGGTTTTGGGATATTATCAGGCATAACTTCAACTTACCGTGTTCTTCTATAATTTCAACGGTGAGTCACGTTGACACTTTCCTCTGACAACCGCATGATATTACATATGGGAGCGACAACGTCTTATATCTCTAAAGCTCGCGTCAAAGAGCTAGCGCAACGCTCCGATTTGTGGGGTGCATGGCTAACTTTCCATGTTTGGTTTGTTGTTATTGCCGCGATGAACGTTTTTATTATCTGGCCTAATGTCTTCACATTTATTTTGGCATTTTTGCTAATAGGGTCACGCCAACACGGCATGGCCATTCTCATGCATGACGCAGCGCATAGCATTTTATTTAAAACCAAAGCTCTCAATGAATTTGTTGGGCAATACCTTTTAGGCGCACCCTATGGCGGTGACCTTGAAAGCTATCGTAAATATCATTTGAAGCATCACAGATTTACCCAAAGTGAACTTGATCCGGACTTACCCCTTTCGAAAAAATATCCCGTATCTAAAGCCAGCCTGTGGAGAAAACTACTTCGCGATATTTCAGGGCTAACATATTTTAGACTCCAATTAGCAACTCTGCGTATGAAAAAAGGTGAAGTTTCAGACATTGAAGGCTCTGACGCATTTCAAAAAACATCGCCTTGGCCTTATTTAATCACTAACGTAATCATATTCACTCTCTTGGCATTGCTTGGGCACTGGTGGATTTATTTTGCTTTATGGCTGGCCCCACTTTGGACATGGTTTTTTGCGGTTCTACGCCTGCGTAATATCACTGAACATGCAATAACGACTTATGATGACAACCCTCTTACTCACGCCCGCACAACACATACTAATATTTTTGAGAAGATATTTTTTGGTCCTTATTGGGTGAATTACCATGTTGAGCATCATGCCTATATGTATGTCCCATGTTACCGGTTAAAAGCCCTGCATAAGGCTATGACTAACCATCACGATAAGATGGAGATTAAAACAGGCTACCTCTCCGTTATCAAGCTGGCCACGACAGGATAATTAATGCGCAAACTGCTTCTAGGCACAACCTTCATACTCTCCACGGTGTCACTTATATCCTGTTCAGCTCAAGCTCAGAAATCAAGTTACGGGCCTCCATCCGAGGTACAAGATATCTATAACATCGCGATTGAACCCTCAGCAGAACGCATTCAGGCAGACATTCAAACCCTTGTGGGTTTTGGTACGCGCCACACACTGTCTGAAACGGAATCTGACACACGCGGTATAGGCGCGGCACGTCGTTGGATATTTGATGAGTTTGAAAAAATTTCCGCTGAATGCGGTGGATGCCTTGAGGTTATTTATGTCTCCGACACAATCGAAGGCGAGCGCCGTATTCCTGAGCCTACGGATGTTGTCAGCGTCTTAGCCATTCAAAAGGGCAGCATAGACCCCAACCGCTATGTCATGATGAGCGGAGATATTGACAGCCGCGTCACCGACCCACTCGACGGCACCTCTGATAGTCCCGGCGCGAATGATAATGCGTCTGGGATGGCCGGAACCATAGAAGCCGCGCGTATACTATCGAAACGCAAATATGCAGGCTCTATCATTTACGCGGGCCTCTCAGGTGAGGAGCAAGGGCTATTTGGCGGTAAAATCGTTGCAGACTACGCGCTCGAAAAAGGCTGGGAGATAAAAGGCGTTCTGAACAATGATATGATTTCAAATATAGCGGGCATTGACGGCGTTATTGATAATTCATCCGTTCGTGTCTTCTCAGAAGGCACGCGCGCGAATGAAACACCAGAAGAGGCACGCTCGCGGCGCTTTACTGGCGGCGAAGTCGATAGCCCCTCCCGTAATCTTGCCCGTTATATTAAAGCTCAAGCCGACCAGTATCTAACGAATTTAAATGTCATGCTGATTTACCGCCTCGACCGGTTTGGACGCGGCGGTCATCACCGCCCCTTCAACGTCGTCGGCATTCCCGGTATTCGTATCATGGAAACCCATGAGCATTATGACCGCCAGCATCAGGATTTAAGAACTGAAAACGGTATCGTTTATGGGGATACCATTGAAGGCGTCGATTCTGTTTACGCGGCAAAACTCACAGCGCTCAATGCCATAACAATGGCGGGTATGGCTGGCGCGCCGCCCTTCCCCGCCAATGTCGAAGCTACAGGCGCCGTGCAGCCTTCGGCCAAACTCACATGGAAAACACCTTCAAATTCAAGCAATCTCGCAGGATACCGTGTTCATTGGCGCCTCACCACTGCGCCTGAATGGACGCATTCTCGGTTCATCGGTAAGGTCAATGAATGGGAGTTTACAAACCTGGTGATCGATAATTACTTCTTTGGCGTCAGCGCTGTTGCAAAAGATGGGTCTGAAACTCCCGTGGTATTCCCCGGAGCGGCTGGTCGTTTCTAATAGCAATTCGCTTTTTAGGCGAAGCCGCATGACGCGGCTCGCCAAGACTCATAGCATATCACAAACTATAAATGAGATTTCGTATGACATCGTTTAAACATCTTCTTTTGGGCAGCATTGCAGCTACAACGGCGATAGCTTTTACCGCTTTGGCAGATAATCACCCGCACAATAAAAAGCCTACACCAAAGGTGAAATCTGAAGTTCCAACGCCGAAGCTTAAAACTAAAACACCTTCAAAACGGTCTTCTAAAATGGCCAAAAAAGCTAAAATGACGGATGCTGAGGTAAAGCCAAGCGAAGACGCGAAAGACGAAGAGGAAAAATGGGATGTCATGAACCCACCCGGCGATAAGCGGGAGATTGATATTAATGTTGATCAAGGCACATGGATGAGTTTGGACGTTTCGCCAGATGGTAAAACCCTTGCTTTTGATTTATTAGGCGACATTTACACAATGCCTATTACTGGCGGTAAAGCGACTAATATAGCCAGCGGCCTAGCCTGGGAAATGCAGCCGCGATTTTCACCTGACGGAAGACAAATTGCTTTCACATCTGACCGCGCGGGCGGCGATAACATATGGATTATGGATATTGATGGTGAAAACAAAGAGCAGGTCACCAAAGAAACATTTCGTCTTTTGAACAACCCAACATGGTCACCTGATGGCCAGTTCATAGCCGCGCGTAAACACTTCACAACATCACGCTCACTTGGCGTCGGTGAAATATGGCTTTATCATACAAGCGGCGGCTCTGGCGTAAAGCTTGTTAAAAAACCCTCTGAAACCCATCAGAAAGAATTAGGTGAACCTATGTTCTCTCCTGACGGGCAATATGTTTATTACAGTCAAAATATTACGCCTGGCCCCATATTTGAATATGCACAAAATTCAAATACAGAGCTCTTCCAAATCAAACGCTATGATATGGAAACGGGCGAGATTGACACTGCAGCTGGCGGCGCAGGCGGAGCTGTGCGCCCTGCACCTTCTCCAGATGGAAAATACCTAGCTTACGTCAAACGCGTACGGGCGAAATCAAAGCTATTTTTAAAAGACCTAGAAAGCGGCAAGGAACGCATGATCTTTGATCATCTTGACCAAGACATGCAAGAAACTTGGGGCGTTCAAGGTATGTATCCAAATATGGATTGGAGTCCAGATTCAAAAACCGTTTATTTCTGGGCTAACGGCCTGATCCACACAGTCAATATTGATGACGGTAACATCGAGCATATCGACTTTACTGTTAAAGATACGCGCACAATCATGGATCCCCCTCGGCCGATTATTGAGGTGTCTCCAGATGAATTTGCCACACAAATACCTCGTTTTGTACAAGTCTCACCCAATGGTAAAAAAGTCGTTTTTGAATCTCTAGGGAAACTTTTCCTTAAAAATAAAAAAACGGGCAAAGTCAGCTTCTTAACTGAATTAGCTGAGGATGTTAGAGAACTTTATCCAAGTTGGTCACGCGATTCCAAATCAATCGCATTTACCACGTGGTCGGATACAGATTTAGGCGCGATACATAGCATTGATATTGCCTCCAAAAAAATTACCACACACACCGAAAACCCAGGTCATTATAAACGCCCTGCCTTTTCTCCTAGCGGGGATTTCATCACCTATGAAAAAGGTTCTGGAGGATTTCTAACAGCGCCTGAATGGTCAAAAGGTGCTGGTATATACGTGCAAGCCATTGGGTCTGGCGATGCCGTTTTGATTAGCAAGTCAGGCAAGGACCCGCATTTTGGGGATGATGATCTTCGCCTCTATTTTACCAAAACAATCGATAAGAAAGCGACCTTAATCTCCACAGATTTGCTAGGGGGACATGAACGCAAACACGCGTCGTCTATCATGGCACAAAGTTACCACGTCTCACCTGATGGAAAGAGAATTGCTTTTAGAGAGAACTATAATCTTTATGTCATGCCCGCCTTAATGGGACCTCAGAATTTAGCCGCTGACATGAAAGCCAAGGATTTGCCTGTGACTAAAGTTAGTCATGGCGGGGCGACTTACCCAAGCTGGACCACAGATAATCACCTCAACTGGGCCCTCGGCCCTACTCTTTTCTCGGTTGATGCTAATGACGTTATGGATGAAGATTTTGAAAGCCCTAAAGACGGCATAGATCTTTCTTATAAAGTCACAACAGAAAAGTCTTCGGGAAATATCCTCCTCACAAATGCCCGCATCATTACAATGTCAGACACAGACGGAGGTGTGATAGAGAATGGCCTGATTTGGATTGACGGAGACCGCATCTCTAAAATTGGAGAGATGCCTGCCGACGTCGAAGAATTAATGAGCATGGGTGACAAACTCAAAGTCATTAACCTCGACGGGAAAACAATCGTTCCCGGTTTCATCGAAGCTCATTACCACGGGCCACAAGGGACGGATGATCTTATCCCACAACAAAACTGGAAAGCTGTCGCAACACTTGCCCTAGGCGTTACAACTGTATTTGACCCCTCTAACCGCGCCAGTGAAATTTTTGCGGCCGGGGAATTGCAGCGCGCAGGGAAATTACTCGCCCCCCGTATCTATTCAACTGGCGAAGTTATTTACGGCGCCAAAGCCCCTGGTTTCTTCGCTAGCATCCAAAACGAGGAAGACGCGCAGGAACATGTTGCTCGTCTCAAAAACCAAGGTGCCCATGGCGTTAAAAATTATAACCAACCTCGCCGAGACCAACGTCAACAGGTTGTGAAAGCCTCTCGGGACCAAAACCTTATGGTAGCAGCCGAAGGTGGCTCCCTCTATCACATGGATATGAGCCTTATAGCTGATGGGAATACATCGCTTGAGCATAACCTTCCAGTTGCAGCGATCTATGACGATGTTTTGCAAATGTATAGCCAAACCAATGTAGCCTACACCCCCACTTTGTCTGTTACTTATGGCGGTGTACGTGGCGAAAATTATTACTATCAAGAAACTGATGTTTGGGAACACCCTATCCTGTCTAAACATGTTCCGCCTGCTGTTTTACAAGCGCGGTCTGTGCGCCGTCAAATGGTGCCTGAAGAGGATTACGCGGATGCTGCCTCGGGTGCTGTCTCAAAAGAGCTAATGGAATCCGGTGTTTTGGTCTCAATTGGAGGGCATGGTCAGCGCGAAGGTTTAGCCTCGCATTGGGAAATGTGGAGCTTTGCGCGCGGCGGCATGAGCCCCGTTCAAGCCTTGAGAACAGCAACCACTGAACCCGCTAAACATCTCGGTTTTGATAAAGATATTGGGAGCCTTGAAGAAGGCAAACTCGCGGATCTTGTTATCCTATCTGAAAACCCACTGGATGATATTCGTAACACCGACAAAGTCGAACATGTTATGCTTGGCGGTCGTTTATACGAAGCCGAGACCATGAATGAAGTTCACACGGGTGATAAGAAACGCCTGCCTTATTGGTGGGAGTAAATCCCTAATCAATCGTCGCTATTTTAAGGGTGTTCGTTGTTCCTGGGCGTCCGAAAGGTATCCCGGCTGAAATGATAACTTTATCGCCGGTTTTCAGGCCCGCCACTTTTTTAATGGCGACGTCTTGTATCTTTACGAGCATATCATCAAAGCTAGCAGGATCTTCGGTCACGATAGGTAAAACACCCCAGCTTAACGCCAAGCGGCTAGCAGTGGACTGACGCGGCGTTAGCCCAACAATTTTACAAGGTGGTCTTTCTCTAGAGATACGCTGAACAGTCGAACCAGTTTGTGTATATCCTAGAACTGCTTTGCAATCCAATGTCTCAACCATGCCGCGGACGGATTGACTAATCGCGTCCTCTGGTGTGGCTTCGTGTGGTAACTGTGCTTGCTTAAAATACTTCCAAAACTCTGGGTCAGACTCGGCGGCACCGATAATTCTGTCCATAATAGCGACCGCTGTTGCAGGATGACGGCCTACGGCGGTTTCGGCAGACAACATAACGGCATCCGCGCCTTGATAAATAGCCGTTGCAACGTCCGAGGCCTCTGCCCGTGTCGGTGTCGGAGCGTCAATCATAGACTCAAGCATATGGGTAGCCACAATAACGGGTTTACCCAGCGCTCTGCCTTTATGAATGATCTGGCGCTGGACAACGGGTACTTGTTCCAAGGGAAGCTCAACGCCTAGATCCCCGCGAGCTACCATGGCTGCGTCTGCCATAAGCAAAATACTGTCCAGCTCTTCGACAGCTGAGGGCTTTTCAATTTTAACAATTATACCGGCTTTATCACCAACGATTTTACGCGCATCGATCACATCTTGCGCCGTTTGAACAAAGGATAAGGCGATATAATCAACCTTTTGAGAGAGAGCAAAAGCCATATCCTTTTGATCTTTTTTTGTCATCGCAGACATCGGCAAAACCGCGCCAATAACGTTGATCCCTTTTTTATTTTTGAGTATCCCTGGCACATCAACGCGCGCCTTCATGCGTTTCCCATCGTTTGCTGTAATGGTGACCATCAATTTGCCATCATCAAATTTCAAGACATGGCCAGGTTCCATGGCATCCATCAATTCTTGGTGGGGCATGGATATGACCCCATCTTTTCCTAATTCATCACTTTTAATGATTTCAACCGTGTCGCCATATCGCAGCTCAATTTGGCCATCTTCGAACTCGCCACACCGCAGCTTTGGCCCCTGCATATCCGCGACAATTGTTATCGCATTGCCCGTTTCTTTCTGAATAGCCCTAATCGCTTTGACAGACCGGGCATGATCGTCATGAGAGCCATGAGAGAAATTTAACCGAAACGCATCAACACCGACATCATGCAATAAGCGTAATGTTGCCGGTGCCGCACTTGCGGGGCCAACAGTTGCTAAAATTTTGGCTGACCGGTTTCGCATATTTCAATCCTATAAATCTCTATCGATTCAGAGGACTGTTAGCGCAATCAATATCAAAATGACAGCGCTATCATATGAAAAATATAGTCTTTCTAGCAGCGGGATGCAGGCAGTTTCAAACTATCACCGATCTTAATCGCAAAGCTGGAATTTAATCCATTAATCGACTGAATATCATTAACGCCAACACAAATGCGCCGTGCGAGTGAATAGACAGTATCACCCTCTTTCACCAGATGAGCACTATGACTAGAGCCACCCAATAAACGCGTTTCGGAATATTCTGGCGTTGTAAATGCATTAGCAGAAACGACATTTTCAGAATAATCATAATCAACTAACTGCGCGCCAGAAGGTATGGCAGAGATAGTCGTAGGTGACGTTGCAATAGATCTTGGAGCTTCGGCAACGGCGATGGGTGCATGTTCAGTTATAACCTGAGACTGTAAAACTTGATATCCAGGTGTGCCGCGCTCTGAAATATTCTCAAATTGAGTGTCCGTTGGGGCTTGATACTCAATATGTGGTGATTGATAGACCACTCGGCTTTGATCATTAGAGGCATATTGATGCGTGGCCGGCACTTGATAAGTTTCTGAAGACGCAACCGTTGACGCAGGCGCCGAATAAGATGTGGCTGGGGCTTGATAAGACGCTGTCGTTGAAGTTTGCGGTGCTTGCATAACAAATTCCTGAGGATCACAATTTACCGTCTTATCGCCAATACCGTAACCCAGCGCGCCGCCAAGGCCAGCGCCAGCGACTGTTCCTGTTGTACCGCCAATAATCTCTTTTCCTGCCCATGCTCCCACAGAGCCACCCAATGCAGCACCGATAAGTTCATGATTTTTTTCTTTGCGCAGGCAAGAATGGTCAACACTAGAATAAGCTCCAGAACTTGGTATAGATGAGGATGCGTAAGTTGTTGTCGCCGCATTTTGGTAGCTTACAGGCGCAGCCTGCACATAAGGTGACGATGCAGACGCATGTGTCGTCGTCGCAGAGCCTGCTTTATACTTTGTTGAATAAGCGTAATTCGGATTTTCTTGATGCGTTGCACAGGCAGTAAGCAAAGAAACTGACGCGCCCAATGTAAGCCAAAATTTAACGGACATAGTAAACTCCCATGTTTAGAGGGGCAGATTAGATGAAATATGGCTAATTTTCCCTTAACTGCGCTGATTTTAAGAACTCAATGCCTTTTCTTGACCTGACGAAATCAAACGCTACATATGAGCCAGATATTTGAAATATGGGACAATTCTCTATGAACATCACGACTAAACCTGTTGAATATAAAGACGGCAAGCAAACCTGCATTGGATATATGGCATGGGACGAAACCTTTGCTGACCCTAAGCCTTGTGTTCTTATCAACCATGCCTGGAGCGGTCTTGATAACTTTGCGCAAGGCGCTGCTGTTCAGATGGCAGCTTTGGGCTATGTCGGCTTTTGCTTAGACAATTACGGCGATGGTGTGCTCCCCGAGACAGTCGAAGAAAAACAGGGATTAATGATGCCTCTAAAGGATGATCGTAAAGCCCTCCTCAAGCGCCTGAAAGCAGGCATTAAGGCGGCAGGTAATATGCCTGAAGTCGATGAAAAAGCTATGGCGGCTCTCGGGTTTTGCTTTGGCGGCCTTTGTACTCTCGATATGGCGCGTGCTGGAATAGATCTAAAAGCAGCTATTAGCTTTCATGGACTGCTAGATGCACCAGACCTACCTGCTAAAAAAATAAAATCGAAGGTTCTTATCGCCCATGGTTGGGATGACCCTATGGCACCGCCAGAGCATGTCGTGGCCATTGGCAAGGAAATGGTCAAGGCAAAATGCGATTGGCAGTTACACGCCTATGGACAAACAACTCACGCCTTTATGGTCCCGGGCGTAGATAGCGGAGATGGGACGCTTAGGCATAACCCAGATAGTGAAAGACGAGCCTGGAATGCCTCTTTAGACCTGCTTGCCGAAGTCTTCGACCAACACGGGGTTAGCTAACAACCCTTATGAACGTTATTAAAACTCAGGCTGCACTTGATGCTTTTTGTCAAAAGGCATCTAAGAGGCCCTTTATCTGTGTTGACACGGAATTCATGCGCGAGAGTACATTTTACTCTATTCTTTGCCTCATACAGGCGGCAACAGATGAAGATGAAGCCATAATAGACCCCCTTGCAAAGGATATAGACCTTAAACCATTTAATGCCCTTTTGCTGAATAATGACGTCGTCAAAGTCCTGCATGCTGCACGCCAAGATATGGAAATATTTTATAAATTATGCAGCAAAGTTCCTGAAAACATCTTTGATACGCAAATCGCCGCTATGGCACTGGGATATGGAGATAGCGTTGGTTACGGAGCTTTAGTCAAAGGCCGCTTAGATATAAACCTTGATAAAGGTGCACGGTTCACCGATTGGTCAAGACGGCCATTGACAGACAAACAATTATCCTACGCACTGGCTGACGTCACACATTTACGCGACCTATATCCGGGTCTCACTCAAGAGTTGAATGTCAAAGGTCGAATGGAGTGGGTGATTGAAGAAATGAAACCACAAACGGCTGAAAAACTTTATACGTTTGAACCGGAAATGGCTTGGGAACGTTTGAAAATTCGTAACCCTCGCAAACCTTACCTCGCAGCTCTAAAAGCTGCTGCCGCATGGCGAGAGCGCGAAGCCATTACAAAAAATATACCTCGCAGACGGGTTTTAAAAGATGATGCTCTATATGACCTTGCCCAACAAAAGCCGAAAGATTTAGCGGCATTGTCTCGCCTACGCGGAATACCCAAAGGCTTTGAAAAATCTAGAAGTGCTAAAGCTTTAGTAGATTCTATTAATGCGGCGCTCGATAACGCTGATGATTATGCCCCGCATATCCCAAAGGCAAAACACATGCCGGCCAATCTAGGTCCAACAATAGAAATGCTGAGAACGCTATTACGGCTACGAACCGAATATGAGGACATCGCGCCCCGTATGGTAGCCAATAATGCAGATATTGAACAACTTGCAGCTTTTGGCCCCAAGGCAGAGGTTGCAGCTTTAAAAGGATGGCGACGTACAATCTTTGGAGAAGACGCTCTTAAAATGCTGGACGGGAAAATTACACTCCGCCTTAAAGGCCGTGAAGTCGTTGCTGAAAACGTTTCGTGAACCGGGATTTTATTTACGACCCACCCCAAACACCCCTTAATTATCTCCATGTAGATGATGATTTAATTATTGTTGAAAAACCGTCGGGCCTTCTAAGCGTACCTGGAAAAACAGAACCTGATTGCCTAGAAGCAAGAATTCGCTCTGATCATCCTCATGCTCTAACAATCCATCGCCTCGATATGGCCACATCTGGCGTGATGGTATTTGCTCAAAATCCAAATGCTCAACGTCATATTGGTCTGCAATTTGAGAAACGCATGATCCAGAAAACTTATCTCGCGCGTGTATTTGGCAACATAAAAAATGACGAGGGTGAAATAAACTTCCCCCTCATAACGGATTGGCCTAATCGTCCCAGACAAAAAGTGTGTTATGAACATGGCAAACCCTCTCAAACGAATTGGCAGGTCTCAGAACGTTCGAAATCGCAAACTAAAGTTATTTTAACGCCTAAAACTGGCCGCTCACACCAGCTTCGCGTACACATGCTTGAAATAGGGCACCCTATTCTAGGTGATCGTCTATACGCTCATGATATCGCTTTTAGACAAGCCGAGCGTTTACAGCTCCATGCTCATAAACTTAAACTTCGCAAACCAACAGGCGGAGAGTGGATAGAGTTTGAAAGTCAATGTCAGTTCTGAAATTATAAGCTTATGACGCATAAAAAGCTGCTACCCTCAATGCCAGATAACTTGCAAGCCATCATTATTGGCGCGAGCGGAGGTATCGGTAGAGCCTTTATTGAAGAGCTTTCATCGTCCTCCCAGATTAATGAAATTCATGCCTTATCTAGAAAGACACACACTTACTTATCGCCAAAAGTAATACCACATGTGTTTGATTTTAGTGACGAAGAAAATATTAGTCGTCTAGCCTCGACACTAGAAAGGACGGGCAAGTTTGATCTTATTATAATCGCCTCAGGTTTCTTACATAACCAAGATATTAAACCTGAAAAAACCATGCGAAGTATGAGCCTAGGTAACTTTCAAGCCAATTTCGCAATCAACACATTTGGCCCAGCTTTGACAGCCAAACATTTTTTACCGCTTATGCGCAAAAATCAAAAGACTGTATTTGCGACCTTGTCTGCACGGGTTGGGTCTATATCAGATAATCGTTTAGGCGGTTGGTATGCTTACCGTGCCTCAAAAGCGGCCTTAAATATGATTATGAAATCACTTGCGATTGAAAACATTCGGCGAAACAAAGACTGCATTATTATTGGTTTACACCCCGGAACTGTCGATACAGACCTATCAAAACCGTTTCAGAATAATGTCCCAAAAGAAAAACTCTTCTCCGCAAAAAATAGCGCTCAAAAACTAATATCCGTGATCAATCAAGTCACATCTGATGATAGCGGTTATCTCTTCGATTGGGCGGGACTTAAAATACCCTTTTAACTTAAATGCCGAGCGGCAAAAGCTTTAGTTAAATCCTTTTTTTGACTTTGAGCCGCAATATCAAGACTACGAACAATTTCCTCTAAGGCCAGAACGGAACGGTCACAATGCTTCAAGAGATAGCTCACAAGGTCTGATGTGACAGCCCTGCCTCTATCTTCGAAAAGTTTACGCACAATGGGTTCTAAAATTTTATCATCGTGATCGTCTAAACTTGCAATCGGCGTATTTAAGAGACGTGATTTAAGGTCAGGTAATTCAATATTCCAATCCTTCGGGAGTTTGCTATCCGCGAGCAATAATCCACTATTCTCACCGTTGAGAGCTAAGTTAAGCCTAGCAAACAGTTCAGGCTCATCCATGGCTGAGGCATCATCAATAAAGCTTTCACCCGTTTTAGCCACCCAAGCCTGCCCGATATGAGTTTTACCGCTTCCTTGAGGGCCTACCAACAAAAGTATAGGAGCTGGCCAGTTAGGCCATGCTTTCACCGTCTTAACCGCATCCGCATTACAGTCACTAACAATTAGGCTTTCAAAGCTATATTTAGGAGATGGCGTAAGATCGAGAGGTATTTGAGGTAATTTATTCACCTGCCCTAGAAACGACCTGTACGGGCTAATACGACACCCAGGCTCGGATCATTACGAACATCGACACCTTTGAACGCTAGCTCATTTCTAAGACGCCCAATGTCGCCTCCATAGGTAATCGTCATAAGCGCGCCATCCTTTGACAAGGCATCTAACCGCGCATCTTGAATTTGAGCAGAACCATTAATAGAGTCTTTTAAGCGTAGCCATTCACTATGACTATCATACAAAACAGATACGGCCATTGAGACAGCATTTTCAGCTGTACTGACTGAAGCTTGTTTCCAATCAGATTCTAATGTTCCCACTATTTGATTTGCAAGGTCTTGATAATCAACGCCAAGAACGCGGCCTAAATTACGGCGCTGACCTGTATCGAGCGCTATATCTATGACTTCTGCTCCGATAGAGCCTGTTAGGCTTGAGGACTTTACGACTAGGAGCTGATCAACGCCAAATCTACTGCCAAGACGCTTGAGCGCATTTTCATCCAGCGTGCTTGCTTGAAAGCTGTTAATTATATTATCATCGCCTCGTCCTAAAGGAATGGCGCTAATAGGCGTGAGAGCATGCGCATAACGTCCATCCTGCCAAACCTCCGCCCACGGGTTAATCTCCCATAATGATTGACTATCTAAAACAGGCACAACCAACCGTTTACGCGATTGGGTCGACACCATATTCAATCCATTGGACTTTAGATATTTCTGAACTTCACTCGGATTGAAAGCAACTGTGATGACGCCCAAGTAACGATTATTCGATCTTTTTTCATTGGCAATTTCCAAGGCCCGTATCATTTTAGCTGCGACATCAACCTCAATAGGTGGCAACGCTTTAGCGCTGAGCTCATTATCCAATGTCAGGCGCTCTATGATAGCTTGCGCAGCTCGCGATTGACCATCTTGTATAGCAAGCGTCTGCGCCTCAATCGGTGTTTGACCCGTCGCATCGACAGGTATTCCGATAACCGTAAAAGGGTCAGCCGCAAGCGCAAGCCCTGCAATCAAAGAGAAAACGAATCCAATGAAAGTCGTAAATATATGTTTCATAATGCCGCGATAGCCCGCTTTCCATAATTTGCAAAGGGGTATAAACTCCTCAAATACAGTTATTAAGCTTGAAACCATGGCCAATATAAGGTTCTAAGCGCATCAAAGAAAGAAAGATTCTCTCATGAGCAAAAACGGCCTTACCTATGCTGATGCCGGCGTCAATATTGATGAAGGCGACCGCTTGGTCGACCTCATCAAGCCATTAGCAAAAGCGACGAGGCGTTTAGGCGCTGATGGGTCAATTGGCGGATTTGGAGGTGCTTTTGACCTTAAAGCCGCCGGATTTAAAGACCCTGTACTGATTTCAGGCACTGACGGTGTCGGAACAAAGCTGCGCATCGCGATTGATACAGGTATTTTAAATACAGTCGGCATCGATTTGGTCGCCATGTGTGTCAATGATGTCCTTGCTAATGGCGCGGAGCCCCTCTTCTTCTTGGATTATTTCGCGACGGGCCAATTGGAAGTGGACAAAGCTGTCGCCGTTGTCGAAGGAATTGCTGAAGGCTGTAAACAAGCAGGCGCTGCCTTAATTGGCGGAGAAACAGCAGAAATGCCAGGCATGTACGAAGAAGGTGACTTTGATCTTGCTGGTTTCGTGGTTGGCGCAGCTGAACGTGACGCTATGCTTCCACGACATGATCTCATGGAAGATGGAGATACCCTCATCGGGATTGCCTCTAGCGGCCCACATTCAAATGGCTATTCACTTATTCGCAAAATTGTGGAAGTTTCCGGCCTATCATGGTCAGACCCCTCACCTTTTTCAGATAGGCAAACCCTTGGCGAGGCTTTGATTACCCCAACAAAAATTTATATCGATTCAATTCTCCCTCTTATTAAAGATGAATTGGTCTCTGGCTTAGCCCATATTACGGGCGGCGGGTTAACGGAGAACACACCGCGTATGCTCCCTAAGAGTTTAAAAGCAGATATCGATATGAAAGCTTGGCAACGCCCTGAGGTCTTTAAATGGTTGCAGAAGACGGGCGGCGTCGCTGAGCTTGAAATGCAGCGGGCCTTTAATTGCGGCATCGGTATGGTTCTGGCCGTTAAACCTCATGACATGATGAACGTGATTGAACGACTTGAAGCCTCTGGCGAACAAGCCTGGGTCATCGGTCAACTCGCTCATGCGTAAAGTTAAAACAGCTGTTCTAATATCTGGGCGCGGCTCAAATATGGTTTCGCTAGTTAAGGCTTCACAACAAAAAAAATATCCAGCTAATATAAGCCTTGTTATCTCAAACATCCCAGACGCCCCTGGCCTCGATAAGGCGAGAGATTTGGGCATTATGACAATGACTGTTAATCATAAGGATTTTCCTAATCGTGAAAATTTTGAAGCTGCTCTTAATGCCGTCCTAAAACAAGCCGATATTGAACTCATATGCTGCGCAGGTTTCATGCGCGTTTTAACTCCTTGGTTTGTAAAACGATGGGATCGGCGTGTATTAAATATACATCCCTCTCTTTTGCCTAAATATAAAGGTCTGAACACACATCAACGTGCATTGGATGCAGGCGACACAAAACATGGCTGTACAGTCCATTATGTGACTGCCGAGCTCGATGGAGGAGAAACCATCATGCAACACTCTATAGAGATTGAGGCTGACGACACAGTCGTCTCCCTCGCGGCGAAATTACTGCCATATGAATTGTCCTTGTATCCAAAGGCATTAGCCAAAGTCGTGGCGGATTTATGATAGTTATAATTTCTTAACCACGATAACACTTTTCTGTTTTTCATAGATTGTTAAGCCTATTCTCTAACTCAAATTAAGCACCTCTCTATTATGCCTGCCTCCAATCGAATTAGTTTCGCTACGTGGGAAAACGGGATAACATAATGGCCTTATTTAATAAAATAAACCATGCGCTTACAAGATATGCGGATGATCAACGCGGCGCGTTCTCCATGATGTGGGCAATAGGTGGCGCTGTATTAATAGGATTAATGGGGGCTGCCGTAGATTTTGCAATCTATTACAATACAGAAGGACGCGCGCAAAGTGTCGCCGATACAGTCGCCCTTGCAGCTGCAATATATGTCAGAGATAACGGCGAAATACCCTCTAACCGAGACAAAGGGTTCATAGGAGATTACACATCAGGAGAACTAGGGTATGAGTTTAGGGACTGGGTTATTGATGGTAGCGACGGCGTTTCTATCTCAGTTGTTTACGATACTGAAAACAAACAAGTTACCGTAAATACCGAAGGCAGTACACGTCCCTTCTTTATGCAATTTTTTGACATCACCCATCTTGATTTTGAAGCCCAGTCAGTTGCTAAGTTTCTTGAAACAGAACCTTTAGATCCCGCTAGTATTGTCTTAGTGATGGACAATTCTGGGTCGATGCATTTTGATGACCAGCCATTGGAAAATGGGATCGCTCCAACACAGGCTGAAATTAGGATGGATGGATTAAAATCATCTGCCAATGCGTTTATGACTCAATTAGATGAGATGATTGGCCCTCAAATTGAGTCCCCAGACGTACCGCGCGTACTAAGAACAGGTATGATAACCTTTGACACTGCTCCAAGAACGGACGCTCCAATGAACTGGGGCGTGGTGAGTGAAGGAATCATAAATAATATGCAGCCCCGAGGGGGAACTGACTCATCTCTTCCGCTCGATAGAGCCGCAGATTGGTTAACTGGAACTGGAAGTACTCATGAACCTCAAGTGCATGAAGACGAAAACCCAGGTTCGGATCCTTTGAAATATTTAATCTTGATGACAGATGGTAGGAATACTGTGGGTGATGAAGTCTGGGTACAGCGCGATGATACCCAAAACTGGCGGGCTTTTCTTCAAAATGATGACTTCACCGTTGTGGGTCAATTTGTACCGAATGGACAATGCCGTATCCGCAGTAACTACCCGCTAGATTGGTATAGATATGTAAGATCAAATGGTACAACCTTCTATGGCCGTACAACACAACGTGTCGAATGCAAGGAATTTGAGTTCCAATACCGTCAACAGACCGATGAGCCCACGGAAGTAGGTGATTGGGAAGAAGGCGAATTTGATATTGAGTCAAACATTGCCGCGCGTAGAGAATGTGATGAACTGCATGCAGCAGGTGTAGAAATTTTTGCCATAGGCTTTGCATTAGAACCTGGTCAATATGAAACTAACGCTTGGGCCAATCAATCTGAATGTACCTACACGCCATTCCGCCCCACAAACGACTTAATTCGCCCAGGATGCGCACCTGTAGCGGCTTATGATCGTGAAGAAGCTATAAAAAATGCAAATATTGCTGAAGGATTACTACAATATTGTGCAAATAAAGATGAAAACTTTATTACAGCCGATGACACTTCAGCTTTGGAAGAAGCCTTCGAGAAAATCGGAAATACAATCGTAAAAGAAATTATCCGGATCGATTCTTAAATCTATATCCACTCAAAATAAAAAAAGGCCGGGTCGTTTGCCCGGCCTTTTTAATTTGTCGAATGACTGACTAGCCAACAATCTCATCATCGGAAAAGAAGAACGGAATTTCCTCCGCTGCTGTTTCCGGTGCATCAGAGCCGTGAACTGTGTTGGCATCAATACTTTGGGCAAACTCAGCCCGGATTGTGCCTGCATCAGCTTCCGCTGGGTTTGTCGCGCCCATAACTTCACGATATTTAGCAATCGCGTTTTCACCTTCGAGAACCTGCACAACAACAGGGCCAGACATCATGAATGCTACAAGGTCATTATAAAATGGACGTTCTTTGTGAACGGCATAAAACCCGCCGGCTTGCTCTTTCGTCAATTGCAGACGTTTTTGAGCAATAATACGCAAGCCTGCCTCTTCAATCTTGGCATTGACCTTGCCCGTAATGTTGCGCGCTGTCGCGTCGGGTTTGATAATTGAGAATGTTCGTTGAACAGCCATGGAGTGCTCCTATCGTGGCATATGAATCTAATTTGCGCACCCGATAACGAGCGATTGACTATATGTAAAGGACTGTTACTC
>CAYYMI010000039.1:0-23692 GCA_964472905.1 uncultured Hellea sp.
CCATACGTTCAAATTTATCATTGCGGTTAATGATGAAGGCCATTTTCTTTTCAATCGCCGTGAAATCATCCGCGCTAAAGGGTTCTTCGCGGGCAAAGTCGTAATAAAAACCGTTCTCAATTGTCGGTCCGATTGTGACTTGTGTGCCGGGGAAAAGTTCTTGCACGGCTTCGGCCAGAACATGGGCCGCGTCATGACGAATAAGCTCTAACCCTTCCGGATCTTTAGCCGTCACCAATTCTATTTTGACATTATCATTAATCGGCAAAGAGGCATCTACCAGAGTCCCGTCGAGCTTAGCCGCAAGGACCTTTTTCGCCAACCCTTTAGAGATCGACTTGGCGACTTCCATCGCCGTGACGCCATTCTCAAAGTCGCGCGTGGCTCCATCAGGAAATGTCAAAGTGACCATTGTTTTAATCCGTATTCGTGCCGCGCCATAGACCATATCGCCACGGCGCCCATAAAGGCGGCTTTGTAATGGTTTCGGGCACGTTATCAACCCCGTGCGTACCCCCTAGGCGTTTAAAAGGATGGCAGCGCGAAAGCCGCGCCAATGTCATCCATCCGCCCGGCCAAGGCCCATGACGCTCTATGGCCTGAACGGAATAGCTCGAACATGAGGGATAATGACGACATTTCACCCCGAAGGCTGACAATAAGGGTGATATCGCTATTTTATAAACCCAGAGCAAGGCAAGCATGGGATATGAGAATATTTTACGCATTAGACTTTAACTTTAAAGCCTGACTAACGGCTTCTACTGCGGCATCAAACGCTAACATTGTAGAGGTGTGCCGTGCGGGATATTCCGAAACGCCTTGAAGCAAAAATAATTTTTCAAATCGGCCTTTAGGTGGCTTCCCGCCCTCTTTTAACATTAAGCGCAAGGTATCGCGAGCTTCTGTGACCTCTTCTAAGGTCGCGCCCACTATAGCCTCTTTTAAAATCGCCGCGCTACTCTGCCCTAAGGCACAGGCCTGCACCCGCAAAGCACATTCGCTCACGATATCACCATCCATATTCACATCAATTTCGAGCCAAGATCCACAAAGCTTCGAAACCTTTCGCGCTGTGCCATCAGGGTTATCCAGCTGCTCATTTTTTAAACTGGCTGATAGCGTTAAGATGTCAGTGTTATAAAGATCATCGAACATAAGGGTGATATAGGGAGTTCGGCCCGAAAGCGAAAGCCTTCATTAACTTGGTTCTAACCTTGCTCTGGCAGTCTTCAGGAATGTCTTCGACGCCTAAAATTCCAGCCACTGAAATTTTGGCTCTTTTTCTTGCTCATCTATCGGGTGAAAGACGGCTATCGGATAAAACAGTCGAAGCCTATCAACGAGACCTCTCTGCTTTTCTCGGCTTTATGTCAGATCATTTAGACAAGCCCATGAATTTGAAAAGCTTGGCAGCTCTTAAACCTATCGACTTTCGGGCCTATTTAGCGTTTCGGAGACGCGGAGATACACCTCTCTCGGCCGCATCAATGCAACGGCAGCTCTCGGCGATACGCACATTTTACCGCTACATTGAACGGCGATGGGACGTTAAAAATGCCGCTCTCCCGCTTATAAAGGGGCCGCGCGCAAAACGGAGTTTACCGAAGCCTCTCAGTATTGGCGGAGCCAAAGAACTGATAACAGAAAGCACTTTGAGCGGAGATGACCCCTGGATTGACGCACGAAATACTGCCGTCCTAACGCTCTGTTACGGTGCGGGATTGCGTATTTCCGAAGCTTTAGGATTAACAGGCAATGATTGTCCTTTGGGACAATCACTCATATTAACTGGTAAAGGCGGAAAAACGCGCATGGTGCCTATTTTACCAGCGATAAGAAAAGCCGTTCAACGGTACATAAAACTTTGTCCCTACACTGTTTCATTAGATCAACCTATTTTTCGCGGCGCGCGCGGTGGGGTATTACGTCCAGAAATTATACAAAAAGAAGTTCGCAAATTACGCGGAGCGCTTGGCTTGCCTGAAACGGCAACCCCGCATGCCCTTCGGCATAGCTTTGCTACACATTTACTGGCTGGAGGCGGAGATTTACGGACTATTCAGCAACTTCTCGGTCATTCTAGTCTTTCCACAACGCAGCGATATACAGAGGTAGATGCAGCAGCCCTTATGAACGTCCATAAAGCCGCCCATCCCCGTGCATAAAACGACTCAGCCAAAATTATTCACTGAGTCGAAGTCATGGGGAGTTCATAATAATGAACTCCTTCTCATTAAACGATACAAACCCCAACGCTGTAACGACGGTCACACTTAAATAGTGTGAGAATAAAGAGACTTAACCAAAAAAAATCCCGGCCAATAAATTGACCGGGGAGTAGAAGGGGAGTTCATGATAATGAACATCTTGGTCTTATGCGAGGCGCAATGAGCCCGCTGTGACGACGGTCACGTTTATTAAGCTTTATGTATTTCTGTGGTTAGATTTAGACCGATGGCACCTATAAGAATGAGAGCGATAAAGCCGTAATTCACTAAGCTCAGTTTTTGGTCAAAAAAAGCAAGCCCAATGAGTGTTATAGATAATATCCCTAGACCTGACCAAATGGCATATGCCACGCCCGCAGGAATGACCTTCAAAGCAGGCGCTAAAAACCAGAAACAAACCGAATAACAGGCAATCGCCGCCATGCCATATCCTATTTTTTCAAAGCCATCAGAGAATTTCAATAAAACTGTACCTAAAACTTCAAATAAAATTGCAATGCCTAGAAACATCCATGCCGACATCATCTACCTCCTTAAAGAAAACGGCGCAGCCGAAACTACGCCGCTATTGTGATTATCACATCTTATGAGGGATAAATCACGGGGATTGTAAGTTCTGTTCCAAAAGATTCGACTGTAATTTTGACATCGTCAAAAGTCGGCATCCGATCTGTTGGCGCAATGCCAGAAGCCCCCCATCCTTCACTAGGTGTGTAGGTTTCGTCCATATCGAAAACAGTATCATCATCCATATCATGCCAGACAGATACGGAATAATCACCAGGTTCGGTCACATTAATCGTCGCCGTCATATTGCCGGGGGTTACCGTTTTTAAGATGGTCCCATGACCTTTCATACCCATATACTGTTCTCTCTTTTGGACAGAAATATAGATCGGCCCATCAGCGATTTGAACACCTGTTAGGTTAACCGTTACAGGAATCGTTGGATTTGACCTTTCAGTCGCGGCAGTATTGGTGGCACCCAATACCGCTACGGCCCCTATCAGAGCCAGTCCTCTTAGGGTTTTTATCGACTTAACAAACATAATTGTCTCCTTTCGTAAATTAGTTTGCATTTCAAACTTGACATATTTAAGTTTGTATTGCAAACTAATTTATAAATAGTTTTACTTTCATGTTTCAAAGGAGATGAAAATGACGAAAGAGCAAATAATAGCAGACTTGGATTATGCGAGTGCCATAGCCCGGGACGGAGCTACGACACCTTTATTAGGCGGCCCTATCGGGTTAATGTGGGGCATCCTGATTTCTGCCGCCCTTATGGGCATGTGGGCTATTCTTACCCGGATTATAAACGTTCCCTATAATGCAATATGGGTTATATGGGTGGCTTTTGCCGTTATAGGCGGCTTCGGAAGTGCTATACTCGGAAAACGCATTGATAACAAAGCCGGGGCAAATTCTGTTGCCAACCGTGTTGAGAGCTATGTTTGGATTATGTTTTCAGGTTTTGCAGGAACCCTATTTATAGGCGCTGTCCTTAACATGGTTCTACAAAAAGCTAGCCCAGAGATATTCTACTTTATTATGGTCGCAGCTTTCGCCGCTCAGGGTTCAGCTTATGGCGTTGTCGCTAAACTGACAAACTTGAAATGGATTCATATGGCGTCACTGGCGAGTTTCGTATCTTCTGCCGTATGTTTTTCTATGCTGGGTGATGTAAATATGTATGTCGTGGCCTCTATCGCCGCTATAATAACAATCGTCATCCCATCCCTGATATCAATGCAGAAAGCCAACAAAAATGCCTGATACAGAGCACAATCTAAATCTGGAAGCGATTGATGATGTAATCCATGGCCGTCTTAGGCTTGGCGTGATGGCTTACCTCTCGGCGGTTAATCCAGCCAGTTTTCCGGAGCTGTTAAAAAAAACGGGGACAAGTAATGGAAATCTGTCAACCCATCTGACGAAGCTAGAAACGGCTGGGTATATTCAGCAAGAAAAGGGCTATAAAGGCAAACGCCCGCAGACCTTGGTTCATCTGACTGAGGACGGGCGAACGGCTTGGATAGCTTATCTGGACGCAATGCGGGATTTAATAGGTTAGAGATATGCACAGGTGCATTGCTTGGATGATTCAGTCTATTGTGAAACTCCAACTCCGCAAATGCGCGGATTAACACTCTTTTGCTTCCCATAAGAGGTGAATCATGGCATGAGAACAAATATGGAACCTTTGATTTCATATTCGGGCCTTGATCTAACCCTTATTGAGCTTATTTTAGGGGCTGCCCTGCTCTTGCTTGGCGCGCTCATTACGTTGGCCTTTGCCAGCCGTGGTAAGGGTGAATTGCAAAGCCATCTCTCCCAGATGTCCCAGCAACAAACCGAACTTCAGGGCCGTATCTCACAAATGGCCGAAGATAGCGCGCAGCGGGAGACATTATTTCGAGAAAGTCTTGATAGCCGGTTATCAAAAGTCTCCGAACGCGTCGGTCAATCTATTCATGAGACACAAGAACGTAATTCAGCGAACTTGAAACAGCTGCATGAACGCCTCGCGCTCATTGACCGCGCGCAGAAAAATATCGAAACATTATCGGGCGAAGTCTCGGGCCTACAAAACCTACTGTCCAATAAGCAATCGCGCGGAGCCTTTGGCGAAAAGCAAATGCAGGATCTAATCCAGACTTATCTTCCGCCCAATGGGTTTTCCTTTCAGCAAACCCTGTCCAATGGCAAACGTGTCGACGCGCTTATTCACCTTCCCAACGATCAAGGCCATGTCGCTGTGGATAGTAAATTCCCGATGGAAGCGTGGCGGCGGATCACCGAAGCCGAAAATACACCCGACGAAATTCAGGCCAAGCGAGACTTTGCTCGCGATGTCTCAGTGCACATTAAAGCCATTGCCGAAAAATATCTGATATTTGGCGAAACACACGATATCGCCATGTTATTCTTACCGTCCGAAGCGATTTACGCGGAGCTTCACGCGCATTTCCCTGAAGTCATTGAGAAAGGCTTTAGTCAAAAAGTGATGATTGTCTCACCGACAACATTCATGGCGACGCTCCATACTATGCGCGCCGTAATGAAAGACGCGGCCATGCGCGAACAAGCCCATATTATTCAGCGCGAGGTTGGCGCTATGGCCAAAGATGTGACCTTGCTAGATGACCGGGTTTCAAAACTCCAATCTCATTTTAACCAATCTTCGGAGGACATGCGAAAAATTCGTATCAGTACGGAGAAAATCACCAAGCGTGCCGATAAAATCGAAACGCTTGATGTCAGTGATGATACACAAGTATCCAACATTGCTGAGTTTAGAAAGTCAGCGTCTTGATTAATTATGACGGAAAACGTTTCCGTCCAATACAAACACAAGGACCTTCTGAAACTACATCCGAAACTATATTTGAATATTCGTAAACCGGCACATTACTTCACGCAAAATATTCGGGGGGAGATATAGAATACGGATCACTTATTGCGACAGTCGATTCTGAGGGATGCTTAGATATGCGCTACCTCCACCGCAATAAATCAGGTGAGCTGATGACAGGCACATGTCAATCCGTACCCGAAATTTTAGATACTGGAAAAATACGTCTCCATGAGACTTGGCAATGGACGTGTCCTAAAATGCCTTCGGATAAATTCAAAGGGACTTCAGTTTTAGAAGAAGTCTAAGCCTTTGCTCGCAACCAATTCAGATTGACTAAAGATAAAATCAACATTGCAACTGCGACGAAAAATAAGAAATGTCCAACCTCAGGCACATTAATGCCCAGCCATGGGGAGAGATGAAAACCGATAGCGCCCAAAAGTACACCTGTTCCAGCGAGCGCGCCTAAGAGGCGTGTCTTTGGCACTAATAATAAAACGGCCGTTAATAATTCCGCGACACCCGTCATCATACGCACATAAGGTTCAAAAAAGCCTAGGCCGGATCGTTCCGCTATGGTCTCAAAGACAATATTCTCTGCGCCAAATTTTTGTACGCCAAAGAATATAAAGCCTGCAGCCAAAGCTAGGCTTAGAAAAAGTGTTTTTTTTGATTTCGGCATTGTAGACCCCTTTAAAACCAAGCTGTGGTGTACTGATAACATGTAAGGACTTAAATTAAAATGGCCCGGGAAACCGAGCCAATCTCTGATGTGTTGATGTCTTTTAGGACAGTGTTGCAACACCTAATGGGACTGAAAAATCTTCACACCAGACAAAGACTTGACTGTATTGACCTGGCGTAAATCCGGATGGAAGCGTATATGTCTGACCGCCTTCTTTGCTCTCGAGCTTCGTAAAAGTTGATGACGTGTCATAGGCGTCATTATTTCCAAAGCCTAGAACAGGTGAAGGCGCGCCATCCAGAAAAAAGTTATCTGCCAGCACAAGATCATAACCTGTTGCCGTTTTAACAATCGAGGCCTGTCCAGATGTCACATGCTTTGAACGGCCTTCAAAGTTTCCTTTTGAAACCGCGTCTAACTGCACAGCTTCCAAGCTTATCTCTGCAGTAACGGTTTGATTAAAAGCCGACGCTTCATTGGCATTCGCTAAAACTGGGGTCAGGGATATTAACGCCAGAGCGCTCGTGCCTATCGTTACGAGGGCTAGGTCTTTTAAAAGTTGTTTCGTATTCATTGGTCTCTACCTTATTTTGACTGATTGGTCAATTATGAGTTAAAATTTAAGCCGCGTGCTGCGGTTAATGTCTAAATAAATAATTTGACTGATTGGTCAAGTATATTGTAATCACTTAACTGTGATACAAAAAAGGAACCCAGATGGCCCGACAGCGCGAATTTGATGAAGATAAAGTCTTAGACGCCCTGAAAAATATTTTTTGGGAAAAAGGGTTCGAAGGAACGTCTTACACCGACATTATGAAAGCAACGGGCCTGCAAAAAGGGAGTCTATATGCAGCCTTTGGCGATAAACGCGCGCTTTATCAAAAAGCGCTACATCGCTATGATCAAATCGACGTCAGTGACGCAGTGACTATGCTGCGCAATGATAATCTAAGTCCTGCCATGCGGATTGAAATTCTTATGACTGGTCCTGTCGACGCCGCGCAAACATCTCAAGGGCGTTGGGGATGTCTTTTATGCAATGCCGCCATCGATCAAGCGCCAACTGATGCCGACACGGAAAACTCTGTTAAAGCCTCAATGGACCGCCTGAAAGACGGTGTTGTCTATACCATTGGGGACGAAGAAAAAGCCGATTATATTCTGGGCGCTTATTTCGGCGCGCGCGTGATGGTCAAAGCCGGATTTGGCAAAGACCGGGTAAAAAATATCCGCGCTCAGGTTTTAAAGAGCCTGTAAGCTTAAGCTTTTTCGAGCTCCTTTAGGAGCGGGTCGAGCCCGCCCGCAGCGTCAAGTTTAAAGAGATCATCAGACCCGCCAACATGGGTCTCACCGATGAAGATTTGCGGTACCGTTACACGTCCTGCGCGCTCCACCATTTCTGCGGTCAAACGCGGATTATCGGTAATTTCAATTTCATGAAAACTTACGCCTTTTGACCGAAGCAAAGCTTTGGCGCGTTTGCAATAAGGGCAATAGCCTTTGCTATAAACTGTGATTTTATGGCTCATGATAATGACTTTCATACTGTGTTCGAACATCATTTAGGTATTGATGACCACACAGTCAATAATATCAAAATCACAGTTCTGTGACTCTTCTCATATTACACTCTAAAACGGTCTCCGGCTTTTCATGGCCGCTGTGATTGTTCCGTCATCCAGATAATCAAGCTCGCCGCCAACGGGAACCCCATGGGCGAGGCGCGAGACTGTTACATTCGCGGACTCCAGATGATCCGTGATATAATGCGCTGTGGTTTGACCATCCACAGTCGCGTTCATAGCGAGGATAACCTCTTTCACCGCCTCTTCTTTGGCGCGGTCAATAAGGCCCGCAATATTTAAATCTTCAGGTCGTACACCATCAAGCGCTGAAAGCGTGCCGCCCAAGACGTGATATTGGCCCTTAAAGGCCCCTGCTCTCTCCATCGCCCATAAATCTCCAACATCTTGGACAACACAAATTATGGTCGGATCGCGGCCCAGCGCGGCGCATATATGGCAGGGGTTTTGAGCATCAACATTCCCACATGTTGAACACGTTGAAATTTTATCCGCAGCCTCTGCCATAGCCCCGGCGAGGGGTAACATTAATTTATCTCGCTTTTTGATAAGGTCGAGCGCCGCGCGCCGCGCCGAGCGCGGGCCGAGCCCCGGAAGCTTGGAGAGTAAACTGATGAGCCGCTCTATTTCTGGACTTACATTTGATGCCACGCAAATACCCTTTTGATTCGAAACCACCCTAACATCAGGTCTCAAAAAATTAAGGAAATTGTCTAATCCCCTATGGCAGCAGATTTTGGGCCTCGAGGATCGGCTGCGCCCAAACTATAGGGCCCAGATTGTCCCACCGTATTCACCCGGCCTAAAACGGTATGGGCAAAACCCCCAGCTTCATCCTTGGGCAAATTATGTCCCATCGCCTCTAAGGCTTTAAGTGTATCTTTGGATATGCCCGGTTCTGTAATAACAATATCAGGAAGCCATTGATGGTGCATACGAGGCCGATGCGTTGCTTCAGCAATATTCATATCCCATTCCATCACGTTAAGGGCGAGCTGTAAAACCGATGTAATAATTGTAGAGCCGCCCGGACTTCCTGTGGCAAAAGCGACTTGACCGTCTTTTTTGGCGATCATAGGTGTCATGGAAGAAAGCGGTCTTTTATGCGGCTCAATAGCATTAGCCCGCCCGCCAATCAGGCCATAACCATTAGGTGACCCTGGCTTGGCCGAAAAATCATCCATCTCATTATTTAAAATAAACCCAGCCCCGTCGACGCTATATCCGCTTCCATAAGAAAAATTAAGCGTATAAGTCACAGCTACGGCGTTACCGCTTTTATCAATTACCGAATAATGTGTTGTATTGACTGACTCATAAGGAAGTAGCGCGCCGGGTAAAATATCAGATGATTTAGACGCCTTTGACAGATCAATATCACTGCGCAAATCATCGGCATAATCCATTGTCATCAATTCACGCGTCGGGACGTCAACAAAATCAGGATCTCCCAAATATTTAGATCGGTCGGCATAGGCCCGGCGCATCGACTCGATAAGTTTATGCAAATAATCGGCTGAATTATGTCCATCTGCTTGTAGATCATATCCTGACAAAATATTGAGCATTTGCACAATATGAACCCCTCCCGATGAAGGCGGCGACATAGCATATATATCATAGCCCTTATAAACGCCCTTTACAGGCTTTCGTGTCACCGTTTTATATTCCTCAAGATCATCATGGGTTATAACGCCGCTACCACTTTCCATTTCTGCCACGATTAAGTCAGCCGTTTTGCCTTTATAAAATCCATCAGGCCCCTTATCGCGAATGCGCCTTAGGCTCGCGGCCAAATCATTTTGGACAAACCGCGTTCCAGCCTGACGGCCTAGGAAATAATCTATGCTGCTGGGGTCCGCGGATAGTTGTTCTCGGTGGCTTTCTAGGCTTTCAGCCAAAACCGGACTCATAATAAAGCCCTTAGAAGCTAAACGAATAGCTGGCCCCATAACTTGCCGGCGGGTCATTGTCCCGTAACTCTCTAAAGCGTCCAACATCCCCATAACGGTCCCGGGAACGCCTGCGGATAAATGTGAATATTGCGCGCGCTGATTATCAACTTCCCCGTCAGAGCCTAGATACATATCCCTCGAAGCCCTCGCGGGTGCCATTTCGCGAAAATCTATCGCAACCACCTCGCCCCTCTTGGCAAGGTTGACCAGCATGAAGCCTCCACCGCCTAAATTCCCAGCTTGAGGATGTGTCACCGCCAAAGCAAATCCGGTTGCCACGGCCGCGTCAATAGCGTTACCTCCGCGCCCTAAAATATCGCGTCCAACTTCGGCCGCCAGACGGTCTTGCGCCGATACCATCCCACCTTTGGATAAAACAGGGTGATGCACAGACCCATAATCTGTCAGAGCTTTTACACCCGCTGTATCTTTGGCATCTGCGGTTATAGGCAAAACAGCCATTGTGGTGGCTGCTAATACTATCAGGGCATAACGCAACATAGACTCCTCCTATGCCACTCTGTCAGAAACCATGATAATCTAAAAGCTGATTTTGTACGAAATTTACCCCGGTAGACTCATACCCGGCGGTAGGGGGATATCTCCCACGGTGTCTTTCATGGTTTTAGCGGTGGCTTCATCAAGCTTAACCTTGGCATCTTGATAGGCCGCCACAATCAAATCTTCGGCCATTTCTACGTCATCTTGTTCGGAGGACCCAAATAAAGATGGGTCTATCTTAAGCGTTTTCATGTTTCCACCGCCGACAAGTTCAATCGAGACGAGCCCACTCCCCGAGCGGCCTTCAACAACAATATCAGCGACCAAGCCTTGCGCGATCTCCATTTTTTTCTGCATCTCTTTGGCCTGTTTCATGAGGCCCATTAAATCTTTCATTCTGTGTCTCCGAAATTTCCATCAATCACATTAGTCATATCCGATGTGGGGCTCTCTTGGGGAATGTCAATGTTTCGAATTTCGATCAGTTTTGCATTCGCCAACAATGGATGGGAAAAAGCGGGGTGAGATCGGTCTTTGGCCTCCTGCGCGGCCTTCGCATTTTTATCCCGTTCATTAATCGTTTCACCGCCCCCGCTTGTTTCTGGAGAAACAATCCATAATTCGTCAGTGAGCTCTTTTAAAACGGAGACAATTTTACCTGTTAACGAGACTGGCGCGCCTTCAGCAGGCTGAAAATTAATCGCCCCCTGTTTAAACCGAATAGGCCGCACATAGCGTTTAATATCAGATTTAAGCTGGATTTGACGATCTGGAATAGCGTTCACCAAATCTTCCAGAGACGATAATATTATCTTTGGTTGCGAGGTTGTAATAGATTGCGGCGCTGTTAAAGGGGCGCATGCCTGCATGACCGTTCCTTGAGGCGCTCCACCGCCTGAGGGAGATGTAAGTGTTGCAGGGCTGGATGAGCTTTGCGCCGTGGTCGAACTTGGCTTATCAGGAGATGACGGTGATGCGGTTTGTGACGTTACGCCTCCCTCTTTCATCTGAGCAATGATTTGAGCTGCAAGTTCTGGCGGCGGCATTTGTCCAGCCACCGATAGCTTTAATAAAGCCATTTCAGCTGCCGCTAAAGGCGCGGGCGCCATGCGAACTTCTGTATGAGCTTTGAGTAGCATTTGCCAAATACGGGTTAATTGCCCCAGAGACAAAGTCTCAGCCAGATTTTGTAACCGCTTAACCTGATCAGGCGCAGCATCAAAATCAGCGTCTTCACCCAGTGTTTTAGCACGGCTGACCTCATGGCAAATATCAAGCATATCTCGCATGACAATTTCAGGAGCTGCCCCGTCATCATATTGCGCGCGCATTTCCTTCAAAGCGCCTTTTCCATCACCGGTAGCCGCCAAAGCAAAAAGGTCAAGAATACGCACGCGGTCAGCCAGACCCAACATGGTTCGGACTTGTTCCCCGCTGACCTCTGCGCCGTCAAGGCCCGATTGAACAATGGCCTGGTCGAGTAAAGACAGGCTATCACGGACAGACCCTTCAGCAGCGCGCGCAATTAAGGCCAATCCATCATCTGAAACCTTCGCGCCTTCATTTTTACAAATCTTGGACAGGTGGTCTTGAAGCGCGCCAGCTTCGACGCGCCGCAAATCAAAACGCTGACAGCGCGAGAGAACCGTGATTGGAACTTTGCGAATTTCGGTTGTAGCAAAAATAAATTTCGCATGATCGGGCGGCTCTTCGAGGGTTTTCAATAAGGCATTAAAGGCCCCGGCCGAGAGCATATGAACTTCATCAATGATATAAACCTTATAGCGCGCGGTGGCGGGCGCGTAACGCACCCCGTCCAAAAGCTCGCGCATATTCTCTACACCTGTCCGCGAAGCCGCGTCCATCTCTAGAACATCCATATGAGACGAGCTCATAATCAAGTCACAATGCTTACCTTGGGTTCCAAGCTCTACACTCGGACCATCAATAGTATCACTTTCATAATTGAGGGCTCTTGCCAAAAGACGGGCTGTAGTTGTCTTCCCAATCCCTCTAACGCCCGTGAGCATAAAGGCATGAGCCACTCTTCCAGCCTTAAAGGCATTTTGGAGAGTCGTAACCATCGCCTCTTGGCCGATCATATCCTCAAAGGTTGTCGGGCGGTATTTGCGGGCCAAGACCTGATAATGTTGATTGGGGCTTTCGCTCATCCATCGCTTATAGGCGTTAGCAACCAGATTCGAAAGGCCTTCGATAAATCAATCGTGGATAGAGTCAGGGGGAAAGAGTTGCTTATTATCTTCAAAAATTAAACGAAGTGGAAGACTGAACCTGACCCGACAAAAACTCGCATGCGGCTGCTTCGTTCCCGACCTGACCGGGTTAACAAGGGTGCCGTCCAAGCCAGCCTTCCGAGCGGGTAGATAGGTAAGTCTTCTCACGAACGCAAGAGATGATTATGCAAAAACACCCCAACCAGTATAATTTGTAACAAGCACAAACCAACCAACCGAGGTGCAAAAAAATTATCTAGTTATTTGATTTAGAAGTTACGAACATAAGACACAGAGAAAACATTCCCGTTTCCGCTATCTTCTGGCAAATCTAAATATGTGTATTCAACGCGAATACCGTCATTATTTGTGAAGAAAAACTGACCTCCAGCTCCAAGGGCTAAGCCATCAAAACTATCAGATTCACTTACACCGCCGCCACTAGCTTCAATCTTTGTTGTTTGATACCCAACACGACCAAAAACATCAAAGCTTTGAGAGACTGGAAAACGGACAACCCCAAAACCACCAAATAGAGTGTCAACACCGACGTTAAACTCTTCTCCAAAAAATGTTTCTGTATCATCGATAATACCAAAGGCAGCTTGGCCTTCTACGCCAAAATAATCATTGAAGTTATAACCGATTTTACCGCCGAGCGTATAAGCATCAAATTCAATAGCATCGACGCCGATATTGATATAAGCACCGCTATCTTGTGCCAGAGCTTGGCTCGCAAAACTCGACATTAAGATTGATGCTAAAGCGACTTTAATAAAATTCATTTTTATTCCCTTTAAGTTTAAAATGAACTGCTCTCTCCGATAGTTTATTTCGCAAAACAACGAGAAATAGCAGCATTATCTTACATCAAACAAAGATTGTGATATATAAGTCACAGTTTATTAGAACCTTGTAATAATTGATAATTTTCTATTACACTTCTGCATAGCTCTTGCCCCAATTTACGGATTGACCCAAATTATTGGGCAGCGCTTTGCCATGCAAGAAGCTGCAATAATGATGGCCGTTATTGCTAAAAATTAAAGCTTTGACTATGCGGCGGATGAAGTGCCCTGGCCTAAACTGCGCATTACCATTCAGCCCGAAAACGGGATGCCCATGCGCATAACGAAACGCTAGGCATAGGCTAATAAACCCTATAACACCTCTCACATGTCTGATAATTTTATAATGCCCTTTGCGGGCGGAGCCATGGATCACGCTGAAACCCGAAGGTCAGCAGAAGAGTTACAAGAGTTTGTAAAAGACCCCAAAGCCCAGTGTCTTTTATATTTGAAAGGCTCTCCCTCCTTAAATGACGATGGTAGTCTTAAATTTATACATCCCTCAACCTTGATTGGGCGTGACCTACAAGACCCCGGACCTATATTTTTAGGCCTTCAGGAAGAGGTTCCTATTTTTGCGGCAGCTCTCCCGCATCCCCAAGACCTAGCCCCCGCGGATAGTTTTCAAAACATGCGAGCCATTGCAAGCCGTCTGAGTCCAACTGAACTGGCTCTAGCAGGGCGGGCGAAATCAATGCTCGACTGGCATTATACACACCGATTTTGCGCTAATTGCGGGGCTCTATCCAATGGCGATGAAGGCGGCGTTAAACGTAATTGCCCTGAGTGCGGGACTGAACATTTCCCGCGCGTCAATCCTGTGGTGATCATGTTGGTGCTCTCAGGCGATAAAGTCCTCTTGGGGCGCGGGCCCGGTTGGCCAGAAGGGTTCATGTCAGCCTTGGCCGGATTTGTCTCCCCCGGAGAAACCATCGAAGAAGCCACAATCCGCGAAACCTTTGAAGAAGTTGGTATAAATGTGACGAATGTGAAATATCTATTCAGCCAACCATGGCCGTTTCCAAGTCAGCTTATGATGGGCATAACATGTGACGCACAAGCAGAAGACATCACCTTAAATGAAGCTGAGCTTGAAGAGGCTAAATGGTTTACCAAGGATGAAGTCAAAGCCGTCTTTGCTAAAACAGGGGGCGCGTTTATGCGGCCACCACGCTTTACGATTGCACATCAACTTTTACGGCATTGGATAGACAGCTAGAAAGTCTATTCTTGTAAGATATCCGGCCATTCATTATTACCCATCTCAACAAAGCCTGAGATATCTTTCTCCCAGCGGCGCTTAATACGCGCATTGAAATTTATATAAAGCTTGCCATCTTCAACGCTCCAATGCTCAGGTGAGCCCTTGGCTAATTTACCTTTAGCAACCGCCCACGCACAATAACCGCCATATTGCGGCATAAAGGCTGTCGGGTTTGTTTTGAAAAGCTCAAGATTGCCGCGTGTACTAAATTGCCACTGGGCGCCCTCATATGTATAGGTGAACTCTTCTTTACCTTGAACCGGTTTGCCAGAGAAAAAGCTGACCGTATCATAACCACTAACAGCAAGGTTGTCTTTCCAGGATGTATATATCGGCGCCTTATCCGCGAATGCGGGAGCCGCGCTGAACAAAATAAGGACAAGCGATATAAGTAACGTTCTCATACGGTATTATATAGGAACTCTAACGCTCCTCTCCAAATCACGGTTACGTGGGGGATGCTCTGTGCCTTAAAGGGTCAGCCGGATACGTCCCTAAAATCGTGACACTTTCGGTAAAGAAAGCAAGCTCCTCTAAGGCATGTTTCATCGCCACATCATCAGGGTGCGCCTCAACATCAGCATAAAACTGCGCCGCCGAAAATGACCCACCGACCATATAACTTTCAAGCTTGGTCATATTGATGCCATTGGTCGCAAATCCTCCAAGGGCTTTATACAAGGCTGACGGCACAGACCGAACTTTGAAAACGAAGCTTGTGACAACAAGGCCCTTATCAGTTTCAATCTTAAGCGGTTCATCGGCCAAGATTAAAAACCGTGTCGTATTATGAGCGGCGTCTTCAATATCTGCCGCAATCACATCTAACCCATAAGTTTCACCGGCCACAGTCGAGGCGATAGCGGCAACCGATTTATCCCCTAATTCCGACACAGCGCGAGCAGCCCCAGCTGTATCGGTATCGACAATAGGCTTAATCCCGAGAATTGTTAGACGCTTGCGCACTTGCCCTAAAGCCATCGGATGCGATCGTGCCGTTTTAATATCTCCAATTTTGGCCCCTTTAACGGCTAATAATTGATGATGTATCGGAAGGTAGTTTTCTCCAATAATATGAAGCCCGCCTTCAGGAAGGAGGTGGTATATATCCGAGACCCTACCCGCGACAGTATTCTCGACAGGTATCATGGCTAGCTTAGCCTCTCCTGACTGAACCGCTTTAAAAGCATCAGCAAAGCTGGCGCAGGGCTTGGGCGTCATATCAGGATAGAATTGCTGGCACGCCAAATGCGAATAGGCCCCGATTTCACCCTGGAATACAATAACGTTCGACATATAGCTCTCTATTAGTTTGTGGCGGCCCTTAAAGCCTTTGCGACCCTTCGCCGCAAGCGGTTTTAAGTTTGCTTTTCAAAGATATGTTTATAAAAGGCGCGTGATTGTTGATTGTAAGAATCGACACAGGTGTATCGAAGGACTGCCAAATGGACGAGCTTGGTTTTAATAAAATTGCCGGCGCTATATTAGCAACCGCTCTTGGTGTGATGATGATCCGTGAAGTGCCTCATCTTTTGATGCATTCAAGCACGCCTGATACCCCCGTCTATCAAGTCGGGTCTATTGCCCAAGAAGGCGGCAATGAAGAGGCGAAACCTCTCCCCTTCCCACAAGCGGATTGGGTCGCCGCCATGGACGCCACGAGGGGTGCTAAAGTTTTCAAAAAATGTACCTCATGCCATAATGCTGATAATGGCGGCGCGAATGGGACAGGGCCAAATCTTTGGAATGTTGTTGGCACTCAGGCTGGCGGCAAAGCAGGTTTCAAATATTCAGCAGCGATGACGGGCTCAGGCCTGACATGGGATTATGAAACCCTCAATGCTTATCTTGCTAAGCCGACAAAATATTTAAAAGGCACGAACATGAATTTCATTGGTTTAAAAAAACCAGCGGATCGCGCTGCTGTAATCGAATATCTTCGCGTCGCCTCTGGTAATGCTCAACCGAAACCTCAAGCCGTAATGGCCGAAGCCATGACGACAGAAAAGGTGAACATGGAAAAAATGGACGACGTAAAAATGGACGACGAAAAAATGGACGCTGGAAAAATTGATGAAGCGACTATGGTTTCAAAAGAAGATGCCATGATGGATGCCGAAAAAATGAGTCCTAAAAGCATGACTGACCCAGCAAAAAAGCTCGTGAAAGACGCAAAAGAAAAAGTCCTCGAAAAAGTGGATGACGGGCACTAAAGCCTTTTTATCGCCGTCACATCGCCGCCGCTTGCTTGGATACGCTTAATAGCCTCTCTTAATGGCTCTGTCTCAACGCACATATGAAACGCATTTGCGTGAACCATATTAATAGCTGATGTCATGATACCGACATGGCCTTTCCAAAAAATAAGATCGCCGCGTTTCAAGCCTCTTTGTCTTATCGGTAAATGCCTGCCCAATTGACCTTGTTGCATATCTGCATCTCGCGGGGCGTCACGACCGACTGCGCGCAAAGAGGATTGCACGAGACCTGAACAATCTAAGCCGTCTGAGCTTACGCCGCCCCAAACATAGGGCAGACCCTTATGCCATTCGGCAATGTCAACAAAGTCGGCCGTCAGAGGACTTTTTCGTAAGGGGCGCATATGATTCACATGAATATGCTCACCCGAAACCAATTGCAGGAATTGAGCTGAAACTTTCTTCGCCTTTAGCCGTGCGCCGAGATGTAGAAAACGTAGTATCGCGCTCTTGATATTAGCGTCCGAAAATAATGGGGCCCTTAGTCCTGTGACGACATAATTCGGAGATATAACGTCTTGCTCAAAACATTTTAGCGGCACATAACCAACATAGCCCTTTTGTCTCGACCCCTTCACGGGCGTCAGAGATTGCCCCCATGCCCATTTTTTATTTAGTTTGTAGACATCAAAATGTTGTCCAAAAAGTAACTGCGTCTCCAAACCTGATTTAATGTTAGGATTACGGTGGAGCGGCGCAATTGGGCAACTAACTGTATAACGACCCAATTTAGGTCTGGAAGATTTAGGAATGTAAGTTCGAGGATCCGTCGTCATCAAGCCGCGAGAGAGAGGGTCTGTCTATCGGCCTCTGTCTGAATGATATCGGCAAAGCGCTGTAAGTACAGAATGCCCCCGGTCGTACGTTTCACAATAATAGAACGCTTATCCCTCTGATCTGGTGCCCGTTCAACAAATCCGTAACGCGTTAAAGTATCAAGTGCCCGCGTAATAACCGCTTTTGTAACCTTGAGCTGTTCCGCCAGTGAGCGAACCGTATGAGCTTTATCTTCTAGGTACACAGTCATGAGGATTGCCATTTGTCGTGTCGAGAGATCTGGCCCAGGCGCTGTAACGGTTGCGAGAACAACTCTATGCCATAAAGCTAAAGAGTCTTTGCGGGTAGGTTTAGACGGGTTGGCATTCACTCTCATTTCAATCCAATACTCCCTAAAACAAATCACTCTTTGTTAAACAGACTCGCACAGAGAGATTCACAGGGTCAAGTTTTGTTTTTAAAAAGACGTAAAATATCTGCAAAACCGATTATTAAGCCGTGAAATCACCATTTAATCCTCCGGCCTTAAGCCAGTGATATAACGCTCTGAGCGCAAACATATCGCCCCCTTTAGGATGTCCTGGGCGCGCTGTCGGCGTCCATCCATATACATCAAAGTGCATCCAAGGGCGATCATTCACAAAGCGTTCCAAAAATAGCGCGGCCGTAACCGAGCCTGCAAAGCCGCCTCCCGCATTTTTCATATCCGCGATAGGTGAACTTAACATTGAATTATAAGACTGCCACAGCGGCATGGGCCATATAGGGTCAGCCTGGCGTTTCGCTTGAGACATAACACCCTCAACCGGATTGTCCCGATTGGAAAAGAATGGCGGCAAGGTTGGGCCAAGTGCAACGCGCGCTGCGCCTGTTAAAGTCGCAAAATCAATCATCAATATGGGATCAGACTCAGACGCCTTGGTTAAAGCATCTCCCAAAACAAGCCTGCCTTCTGCATCGGTATTGTCAATCTCAACTGTTAGGCCTTTACGAGACTTTAAAATATCGCCGGGTCTATAAGCGCCTGCTGAGATCGCATTCTCTGCAATAGCGACAAGACAATGCAGCCTTATAGGCAGATCATTCGCCATAATCATTTTCGATAGCGCCAAGGCATGGGCTGCCCCGCCCATATCCTTTTTCATTATCCGCGCTCCGGTCGCGCTTTTGATATTTAATCCGCCAGTATCAAACGTAATACCTTTTCCGATTAACGCTAAACGCGGATGTTCAGGATCCCCCCATTCAAACTCAACAAGGCGCGGCGCTTCATGGGCCGCTCGCCCCACCGCATGAATCATAGGATAATTTTCGGACAGTAAGTCTTCCCCTATGGTGACTGTCAAACTCGCTTCATATTCATCAGCTAAATTAGCGGCAGCTTGATGCAAGGCTTCGGGCCCCATATCACCGGCAGGTGTGTTAATGAGATCACGACATAAACGGCTAGCCTCAGTTAAAGACACAATCTCCGTCATTTTATTGTCTTCATCTAAAACCAAGGTCGGAAATTCGGTTTCACTTTTTAAATATGTCTCAAATTTATAAGCGCCTAGCCCCCAGCCAATCGCGGCCAAAGCGGGTTGCCAGTCTTCAGGCAAACGTTCAAATCGATAATAACCTGCTTTTAGTTTCCCAGATAAGCCGCCCGCGCGAATAGGTCCCTGCTCGTCTTTTTCTAACGCTCCGACCCCAAACAAAACGCCCGAAATTTCGCCGTCCGCGCCAGGTAGAAGGACCGATTGACCTGCCTTTGCTTTAAAATTTTGGGCAATGGCATAAGTCTGTTGTGAAGCGCTTAAAGTCTCTTTGAAGGGCTCCCACTCAATTGGACGAATTACATATATGTGAACAATTGTCGTGCTGGCTGTAATTTGATCTTTTGTTGTAAAAATAGCTGACATTCAAACCTCAAAGCAACGAAATGCTAACGTATCGTTAACTGTCTCTGTTTACGATTGTTAACGAAATCTTATGCTGACGCAATAACTGCATGAGACTTGAAAGGTAATTTATGTTTAAATCCTTATCTATTGGAACACGTCTGGCTCTCACTGTCTGCACAGTGCTTATGACAGGATGTGCCATAGCTCCAGGATATACTGACACAGAACAAGATATCAAACAGTCATTAGCGAGCTCTAAATTTCAACCCGCATCACGAGAGATGCGAGACAATATCGAAACACAAGAATTATTTGCTCAAGCTGCTTTTTGGTCTCATGAATACGAACTCAATCCTGGTGATCTAGAAAGCGCTATAAAGTTAGCAGCCGCAGTACGAAAGCTTGGCAACCCACAGCGCGCTGTTGAAATTGCTCAAACTTCAAGAGCCCTTTATCCTCGTGATCCTTATTTAACAGCAGAATATGCCGCGGCCCTTATCGCCTCCGAACAAGCTTATGAGGCCATGCAACCTTTAGACAGAGCCCTACATACAGCTCCAGGATACGCAAGGTTATGGTCTTTAAAAGGCGCGGCACTTGATCAGCAAGAAAATTATGCCCTCGCGCGAAAGCATTATGCAAGAGCGTTAGAAATCACCCCTAATGATCCTAATATTATGGCTAATATTGGCTTGAGTTTTGCCCTGTCTGGGGATCCACAAACAGCGGAAGGTTGGTTAAGGCGAGCCTCCTCTATTCCAGGGGCGAGTAAAAGTGTTCGGCAAAACCTGTCATTAATACTTCAGTTACAAGGGAAAGAAGCTGAAGCAGCTGAATATGCAAGTCAGCCAAAATTGAGAGGGGCGACAACTCTACCTCGCTCGCAGAGTCCATATTCTAGGCAAGCACAGGTAGGTCAAAATATTGCAAGTCCTCACTCTTATCAACCTTTTCAGCAATCGCCTAAGTCAAACCAATCCGGAATTCCAGTATCAGAGCGGAGTTCTAACTTTACAGGACAGATACCTCATACAACTTTACGCCAAGGGTCTAGTTTTAGTACAAACCCTGCTCAAAGGAAATCAACCCCTTTAACAGCTTCGGATGCCGCACGTCTTGCGGCCCAAAAATCATCTGGCCGAAAAGTAACCGTTCCATTAGGCGGGGAGGCCTCTGGTTATAGTAAAGCTCAAAATTCAGTTCTTGATCAAATTTCAAAAACTATTGGACCACAATCCAATAGAGCGTTGGGCCGTCAGTCAATACAGGGTAATTTGCAAACTAATCCAAACTATGGCTCAACCGCTCAGACTCCATCATACCCTCAATATCCTTTTCCGCAAAATCAGCAGGCACAATCGATTTATAATCAGGGATATCCAGCAGGGCGTGAGGCCGCTAGGACGAGGCGGCGCTGATTTTAAAATATAATTCTTAAAGTTGAAGGCTGAATATGTTTTAGCACGTCTTCGAAAAATCTCTTTAGTTTATCTAACCCAAAGCCGATACCATTCTCATAGCTGCTGGTGTCAGAATAACAATGAAAAGCACTGGTAAGAAAAATAGTATCATTGGTACAGTTAGTTTAGCCGGCAACGCAGCCGCTTTCTTCTCTGCTTGCATAACTCTCATTTGGCGGTTTTCATTAGCCATCGTACGAAGTGTATCTCCTAGCGGAGTACCGTACCTTTCAGCCTGAATTAAAGCCGTAGCAACGGATCTAATGCCAGGGTGATTATTACGGCGAGCGAGGTTTTCAAAAGCTGCTCGGCGGCTTGTCAGAAACGAAAGTTCAGCTGTCGTAAGAGAAAACTCTTCCGCGAGTTCAACAGAATTTTCAGCCATCTCTTCTGCAACTTTAGCAAAAGCAAGTTCAACAGACATACCTGATTCAACGCAGATCAAAAGTAAATCTAGTGCATCCGGAAATGTAGGTAATATAGAAGTCAATCTTTTATTAGCCATGTTCTTTACAAAAATGGCCGGCAGATAAAATCCCGCGGCTACAGCCATAATTGTTGCGCCAAAACGTTGGATCAGCTTCCAATCCATAACGTTCAAACCTAAGAAAAAAATGAGCCCAAAGATAAGTCCGATAATTGGAAGAGCAAATCTAAAGAAATAAAATGTATATATTGGTTTCTGCCCACGTAGGCCTGCTTGAGCTAATTTGTCTTTCAAATCAGAGGCCTCAAGTAATTTCTCAAGACTTAATTTATCAACGAGATCTCGTATGAAACCTTTATTTTCAGCCCTCAAACCATCATTTTTATTGAGCTGTTCCAGACGGTTTTGACGCATTCCATCTCTAGCAGCCGAGACAGAGTCCATGCGTTTTTTTAACTTATCTCCCTCTAATAAGGGATTTATAATTGTATATAGGGTTGCAATAACCAACCCCGTTACCAAGAGGTAAGCGGCGTTTTGAAACATAGCGATTGATTCTGGATTCATACCGACCTCCTAAAACTTGAAGTTAATCATTTTACGCATCATCAGCGTGCCCATGACCATCATAGCCGCACCAATCATTAAATTTCGATGCCCTGTAGGTGTTGTATATAATTCGGTCATATAATCCGGAGCCACTAGAGTAACTATTACCATAACAACAATAGGCAAAGCCCCAATAATCATTGCTGACATTTTAGCTTCAGCTGAAAGCGATTTAATTTTTTCCGCTAATAGTTTTCGTCCTCGTAACACCGATGACAGATTGGCAAGACTTTCTCCTAGATTACCACCTGTTTGCTTTTGAATATTAAGAACAGTCGAGAAAAAATTTACCTCAGAAATTGGAATTCTTTCATAGAGTTGCTCTAGACAAATTTCTAAAGGTATCCCTACGCTTTCACCTTCAACAACTTTCCTGAATTCCCCGCCTAATGGTTCTGGGGATTCGTGGGCGATAATTTTCAAACAATCCCCCAAAGGCAAACCCGTTCTTACACCTCTAACAATAATGTCCATAGCGTCGGCAAAATGAGATGTGAATTTTTTTTGACGTCGATTAATCGCGGCTCCTAAAATAAAGCGTGGTAGTCCAAAGCCTACTACGACGGCAAGCCCAAGGCAAAAAAGTGGACTAAGTCCTAATGTAAATGGAATTCCGCCTGCAATTACAGCTAAGATAACTGAAATAATCATAAAGGTTTGTGGTTTTGTTTTCCAATTCGCTTGCATAAGCCGAGACGGTAATGACTTTGCCTTCTTTTTTTTAGTTTTCTGACGCTGTTCTATTTTTCCAAGAGAATCTTCTATCTGTTTACGGCGTCCCCCTCCATCATCTACTTTTAAGCGTGAGAGGATATTTCCAGCCGCTGTTTCATGGCCTGATATTTTTTTAACGCGCGCACTACTATTAGATGTTGATCCGCCTAATAATAAAAACCCGAGACAAAAAATGCCGCCAGCTGCCGCCAATGCTATGATCGTGTTTGGATCCATCTATTAGCTACCTGCTTCATCTAGAGCTTCGGCCAATTCTTTTTCAAGGTTGAAGTAACGTGCACGATCCCAAAATACTGGGCGTGCAATACCTGTGGACTTGTGTTCACCAATAATTTTCCCGTTAGCATCCTCGCCGTCCATTTCATAAACAAGCAAATCTTGTGTTACGATCACTTCGCCTTCCATACCGATAACTTCGGTAATATGCGTAATACGACGAGATCCATCACGAAGACGTGCGGCCTGTACAATAATATCGACAGAGCCTGTAATCATTTCGCGAATTGTTTTGGCAGGCAACGAAAAGCCGCCCATCGTAATCATAGACTCAATACGTGATAAAGCTTCTCGAGGCGAGTTAGCATGGAGCGTTCCCATAGATCCATCATGACCCGTATTCATGGCCTGCAACAAGTCAAAGGCTTCAGGGCCCCTAACCTCACCCACGATAATCCGTTCTGGACGCATCCGTAGACAGTTTTTTACCAGATCAGTCATGGTGACTTTACCCTTGCCTTCTAGGTTTGGCGGACGTGTTTCAAGTCGTACAACATGTGGCTGCTGGAGCTGCAATTCAGCAGAATCTTCGCAGGTAATGACACGTTCATCAGGGTGAATAAAACTGGTCAAGCAATTCAGGAGCGTGGTTTTACCCGAAC
>CAYYMI010000040.1:0-23411 GCA_964472905.1 uncultured Hellea sp.
TCGTACCGCTGTAACTGCGGGATTAAGAGTGCCCTCACACAAAAATCATCGCCGCAGGGTTAGCCTTCTGTAAAACAAACACTCCCATCGGTCTCCGTCAGGAGGCTGACCCTGCGGGCTGTCCACTTTTTGTTGGCAGGTTGCCACCTCGTTGATTTTATCCTTTGGATAAATTCAACTAACCAACCCAACCTGCGTTGGGTTAGAGCGGAAACAAAAAAGGCGGTCACTCGATGGGCCGCGAGCGTATCCCCCTGCCCGAGATTCAGACACATAATTTATCACAAGAAAGCCCCCCATGAGACGTAGCCCTAAAACACTCCAAGCGCAGATCGCCGCTGTTAAAGCCGAGATCGAGAAAGCCAAGCTCGCCAAGCTTGAGGCCGAACAGGGCAATAGCCCGCCCGCCACGCTCGACCAATACACGATGCGCTATGAAGATATTCAACTGCACCCTGATGACCTGCCCGAGCGCCAAGCCATTGGCCGAGAGTTCACCCGAAAGGCACAGCTCGCAGAAGAATACCGCAAACGCCAATGGTATCTAAAGATGGTGGATTATGGGCCCCCGTGAAATTTTTGTTCTCAATCGAATAAATTTTAAAATGAACATATCCGTGCAATTCTAAAACACGAAATGCACGGGTTCGTTTTCAAATTCACAAAAAAACAACCGCGATAGCGGTTCAATCTTTGCCAAAAGGACTTCCCATGCCCCGCATCAAACCGACCCAAACAGAACGCCTTGAAATTCAGCTCGCCATAGAAAAGGCTAAACTCGCCAAACTCCAGAGTGAGCTGCCGCCCCCGCCTTCGCCCTATGTCCGCTATAAGGATTTACGTCCGCCCACCCCCGAAGAGCGAGATCGATTTTATGTCCGCCTGCGAAAACTCATCGCCGACGTCGACGCCGAGTGCGATAAAGAAAAATATGATTGGTATATGTCTATGGTGCAGTTCGCACCCGGGTGAAATTTTGGTTCAGCGTTTCAACGCCAAATAGCGGAGACGACAATCGAGCCTAAAAATTTCACACTAAAGACCGTAGAGGATGTTATGTTGATTATAGATTTCACGCTTTGGCCCACTCCTGTCAAAGACGGCAAAACTAACGTCAAAATCCCACACAGTGACGTTAGAGTTGCGCGCAGGGTGTAATACACCGGGAGTCCTGAACAAAGGGTGAGTTTTTGGTTAAAACTGCATTCATGATGAATAAAGTGTTATTTTCGCTCGTAGAAAATAAATTGAAAAATGAACAATCCGTGCAATTCGAAAACACGAAATGCACTGGTTCTTTTTTCAATTTAAATCTTTCGAAAATGACACCACAAAAAAACGCCCGAAGGGCTCACTATGTTGGCTGAATAAATTGAAAATATTCTAAATCATGCTCGCATCTGTGGGCTGTCCGAATAGCACGCGGCCAAATAATTCATAGGAGGCGGGCGCGGTGACGATATGCTGGGTGATGGCGTGGGCGTCGCGAAACCGTCTCTGGATCGGGCTGTCCTCATAGAGCACGGCCCCGCCGCCCATATCGTAAAGCGCGCGGCAAACCTCGGCGGCGATGCGCGCCATATGGGTGCAGGCCAGACGCAAAGCGGCGCGGCGCTCCACCGATTGCGCGCCATCCGCTTGGGCTTGGTCCCATGTCTGGGCCAGCTCATCGGCCAGGTAAGCGCGGGCGGCTTTGAGCTTTGCAGTGTTGTCCGCATAGCGGGCTTGGATGCCGCCGCGCTCGGATAGAGTGCGCGAGCTACCTTGGTTTTTCTTGGTGCTGGCCAGTGCATGAAATTCCTCCAGCGCGCCTTGGGCGTTACCCAGCGCGACGGAGGCGACGCCAATGCCGAGCAGGCCAAAGGGCGGGAAGGTATAAAGCGGCCCCGTCTCGACAGGCGCGCTAAAGAGGGAGGGGATAGAATGGCTTTTGGGCACGCGAATATTTTTGACGGCCATATCGCCAGAGCCTGTCCCGCGCAGACCCGCGACATGCCAAGTGTCGAGCAGCTGGGCCTCAGAGGTGGGCATAAAGAGCATACGCGGCGCTTTCTCGCCTTCGATAAAGGCGCCCAGCCCGACCCAATGGCTATTGGCTGACCCTGACCCCCACGGCCAGCGGCCCGTCAGGATATAGTCATCGCCATCTGGAACGGCCTTGCCCATCGGCGCGAAAATGCCGGCAGCGATCATCTGGGGGTCGCTGAAAATCTTGGCGGCAATATCGGGCGGTAAATGCGCGGCGGCGAGGGTCGAGGTACAGGCGATCATCGCGCACCATGACGCGCTCGCATTGGCTATGCCGAGCGTCTCGAGCATCGCCATAAAGACAGCGGGCGAGGCCTCCATCCCGCCAAGGCTTTGAGGCGTTATCGCGCGGAACACGCCTGCGGCGGCCATAGTGCTCGCCAAATCAGACGGTAAACGCCGCGCCTTATCCATCTCGGCGGCGCGCGCGGACAGCTCAGGCGCGAGGGCTTGGGCGGCGGTAATGGCGGGATGTGCAGAGCTTTGATCCATGTGGGTCATGTTCGGGGCGGAAAGAAGACTTGTCAATTGTGAAGCCCCTGATAGCTTCACCAAAACTTTAAGGAGCTATCATGTCAAACGAGTTCACCCTTAATCGCCGCCACCTTATGCTAGGCGCGTCAATGGCCGCAGCCAGCTATGTCTCGGCTTGCGCGGCGTCTGAAAGCTCTGCCTCAAATACAGCGGCGGCGGACTCTACGACAAATACGGCAGCAAAAGCCGTGCAGGAAAAGGTTGACCTGACAGGCATCTCTATTCTCATCACAGGGTGTTCGTCCGGATTTGGGCGCTTAGGGGCCGAACATTATGCCCGCCTTGGCGCGAAAGTTTTTGCCACCATGCGCAATCTGCCGAGGCCCGAAGCGGCGGAGCTGGAAGCCCTCGCCACATCTGACGCGCTGGATATCACCGTGCTTGAAATTGACGTCACCAAAGACGATCAAGTTGAAGCGGGCGTTAGCGCCGCCATCAAAGCCGCGGGCGGAAAGCTTGACGTGCTGATCAATAATGCGGGCATGTCAATTGCCGGGCCGATAGAAGCGCAAGACATGGCCGCGACCCAGCTTATCTTTGATACCAATGTTTATGGGCCGCAGCGTATGTCCAAAGCCGCCCTGCCCTCTATGCGGGCCAATGGCGGCGGCTATATATTCAATGTCAGTTCACAGCTTGGCCGCATTATCATTCCGGGCTTTGGCCAATATTCACCCACCAAGTTTGCGCTTGAAGCGATGAGCGAACAAATGGCCTATGAAGTCGCGCCTCACGGGGTGGATGTCACCATCATACAGCCGGGCGGCTATCCAACCAAAATCTGGTATAATCAAAATGCGCCCTCGGCGGCGCTAAAAGCCCGTTTGAGCGAGGACATTATCTCGGCCTATCCGCATTTCACCGAAGGGATGGGCAAACGTGAAGCGGGCGGCGGTGAAGCTGATCCCATGGATATTCCGCGCGCGATTGCGGGCGCTATCGCCATGCCCCAAGGCAAACGCCCCCTGCGCATAGCCCTGCACCCCATCGCCCGCCCGCAAGAAGCGGTGAACACAGTCTCGGCCAAAATGCAAATCGCGGTGCTGGGCGACTCGCCCCTAGGCCCAATCGTCAAAGGCGTGCTGGATTAATCCTCACGAATAAGACCAACTTTATAAGATAAACATCATCACCACAGACACGTCATTACGAGTATGAGCGTTAAAATTTGATCGTCGATCAAATTAGCGATTGGTCCCTGTAATCCATCACCCGCTATTTCTAATATGGTGAAATTATAAAATACACTTGTATTATGAAAAGATGCTACCATATTAATCCCCAATTGGGAATTGTGGGAAGTATATATGTCAAACTATCTCGAAATTGATTTTAGAGATGTGGAGAGTAAACAAAGTGGTGATGCTATCACTATGCGATACTCTATAGATGGTACCACATACATTCATACAGTGGATGGTGGTTTCAAAAGTACTGGGGCGTCTATATGTGTGAACATATACGCAAGCATTACGACAATCCAGATTTCATAGATTATGTGGTCGTGACGCATTCAGATCAAGATCACGCTGGCGGAGTTCAAGTAATCATTGATGAGTTTGATATTGGTATTTTATGGATGTTACGGCCTTGGATGTATGCTGATGAATTAATTAATCGTTTCCAAAGATTTTCTAATGTTGAAAATTTACGACGTCGTCTCCGTGAGTTATATCCAACCATTGCTAAGATTGAAGAAATTGCGATTGCAAAAGGAATAACTATTCAAGAGCCTTTTCAAGGTCAAAAGATTGGGGCCTTTACAGTAGTTACACCATCTAAAGAACGTTTTTTAGATTTGATTGTTGAATCTGAAAAAACTCCAGAAGCCGTAAAAGAAGATGAAGCCACGTTAAGGGGTTTTCTGAGCACTGCTCTTACAGAAGCTGTCGCAACTTTAAAAGCAGCTATCTGGGGAGAAGAGAAGTTCTCGCCAAATGAAACAAGTGCAGAAAACGAAATGAGTGTAGTGCAATATTCAAATTTTGAAGGAGTTAGATTTCTTCTGACAGGAGATACTGGTCGAGTTGGTTTAACGGAAGCCACTGATTATCTTGAAAATATAGGTGTTCCTCTACCAGGAATTGACCGCTTTCAAGTACCTCATCATGGTTCAAGAAGGAACGTTTCTTCGGAAACCTTAGACAGATTATTAGGTGGAAAAGTTAGTAGTAACTTTGAGAAAGATGACTGCAAATTCAGAGCATATATTAGTTCTGCGAAAGAAGATAAACATCATCCGAGAAAGTCTGTGATTAGAGCAATGATACACCGCGGGGCTAATGTGTTTACGACTGAAGGCACGTCTTTTAGAACGGGCGTAAACCAGCCTGAACGGGAAGGATGGACGCACTCACTTGAGCGGGAACCATATCCTTCCGAAAATGAAGAATGAGAGTAGTAAACTTTAACTTTTTGTCACAGCATTAATTCTTTTATTCAGGTAAGAGTTTTGTTTTGAATGCGAGGCAATAAATAGAACAAACAAACCAATAAATAATATTGATAATAAAATATTTTTTTGACTGATTTCACCCTTTGATATTACCCAATATAAGAACGTAGTTAGAATACATAGGCACATTGTTGAGAGTGATCTGTACATGTTGCTAATCTCTGAAAATAATTCGATTTTAGGATCTGCTTTTGATACCATAACAAAATCGCTATATTCTCCAACAGGTACAATTTTTAATTTCCGTAAAGCAGGTTCTAATAAAAATGAACCTAACCGGCTAATTACTAACCCTATAAAGTAACTGATTACCAACATTGAGAAAAAGTTTGTTTCTACCAAATTATAATCTGTGAATTTTGTCACAAGTACGATGTATATTGTGCCAGGCAGTAAGTAGTTGAAAATATTGTATGTAGATATTTTTTTAAGTATTTCATCCATACTATCTACTCCGCCGCTTCCGCCATATCCCGCTGACTCTTTAGCAACGCCGCCCTCTCCTCTACCCTCGCCACAATATCGGCGACCATGTCGTCATTATCGGTTTTGCCGGTTTTTTTGCCGGCGGCGTACATCATGCCATAGCCAGCCGAGCCGCCTGTGAAACCGAGATCGGTATACATGGCTTCGCCGGGGCCGTTAACGACGCAGCCAATGATAGAGAGGGAAATCGGTTCGGATATATGGGCGAGTTTTTCCTCTAATATTTGAACAGTTTTAATCACGTCAAAGCCTTGGCGGGCGCAAGAGGGGCAGGAGATAATATTGACGCCGCGCGTTCGTAGCCCCAGCGATTTGAGCATATCAAAGCCGACTTTAATCTCTTCGACGGGCTCTGCGGATAAAGAGACGCGGATGGTATCGCCGATACCCGCCCATAGGAGGTTACCCATGCCGATGGAGGATTTAACGGTGCCGATGCGCGTGCCGCCCGCTTCGGTCACGCCCAGATGTAATGGCGCGTCGGTGGCGTCTGCGAGTTGATGATAGGCCGCCACGGTCAGGAAGACATCAGAGGCTTTGACGGAGATTTTATAATCGCGGAAATTTTCATCCTCGAGCATACGCGCATGCATGAGCGCGCTCTCGACCATGGCTTCGGGGCATGGCTCGCCATATTTTTCGAGCAGGTCTTTCTCGAGTGAGCCGCCATTAACGCCAATACGGATAGAGCAGCCATTATCGCGCGCGGCGGCGACAACTTCTTTGACGCGATGTTGTCCGCCAATATTGCCGGGGTTGATGCGCAGACAGGCCGCGCCGTTTTCCGCTGCCTCTATGCCGCGTTTATAATGGAAATGAATATCGGCCACGAGCGGGACTGAAATCTCTTTGACGATCTCTTTGAGCGCGAGGGAGCTTTCAGGGTTGGGGCAAGACACGCGCACGATATCGGCGCCCGCCTCTTCCAGCCCTTGGATTTGGGCGACGGTGGCCGCCACGTCATGGGTGATGGTATTGGTCATGGACTGCACCGCTATCGGGGCATCGCCGCCCACAGCGACTTTGCCGACCATGATCTGGCGCGACTTGCGCCGTTCAATCGTACGCCAGGGACGGATGGAATTTATATTATTGTGATCAGCGCTCATGACTATCCTTTATCGAGGGCGTTCTGCCACGGTTTTATGACAGGATAAAGACGTAAAAGTGACCCATTCATAGTGCGTTCAAAAAGTTGAATATAATAAAATTACAGGCGGGCTCTGTGGGGTGAGCTCTTTACAGGCGCAAACCCTTTGCGGTTTGCCTTAGAAAAATGGTCTTTAATCACGGCCGCCCAGATATGGGATCTTTGGTCGCTGTTATAGAGTTTGCGTCTGCCGCCTAGTTTAGTCGTCTTGGACAGGACTTTCTGATGGTGAGCTTTCTGATATTGGGTTTTCAGATATTGAGTTTTCAGCAAGGCTAGGCGTTTGGGGCGAACTTGCGAGCTGAATATTTTCAATCGCAACGCCGCGCTTGCCCAGAGCGCCCAAATCCGTATCGCCGACAAAGAGGGCGACTGCACCGCCGTCGCGCGCCGTAAGACTAACACCAGAGCCGCGCGGCGTTTGCCATGTCTCTCCTGTCACGAAGACGCGCGAGATAATCACGCGGCCAGATTTATCTTTGATCTGGATCCAGCTTGGCGCCAAGGCGCGCACGGTGAGCATATTGGGATCTGTCAGAGGCGCTTGGAGCTCTTCGGTAATTGAGAGGTCCGGCGCAGGGACAACAGCAGCCTGTAATTCTGTTTGCGTACCGTACCAGACAAATAACATGGCGGCGGTTGATAAAACAGTTGTCGCGGCGATAAATCCGCGCGGCAGTCTTATTTTACGGGTGGGAACAAAATGCGGCCTGTTACGCCGGCCTAAATTTTCGGGAACGGCGCTATCTAATTTATAGCGCGCCACAACCGAGTTGCCGTCCATATCTAAAAACTTGGCGTAGCTGCGCACATAGCCAAGGACATATCCAATGCTAGGAAGATCGTCTTTGGAAAGCGTCTCAATCGCTTGTAGATAATCAGCACGGATTTTAGTCGCCTCTGAAACTTGCTCAAAGGATAAGCCTCGCGCGCGCCGCACGTCTCGAAGCTCGGCTCCGATATGGTTAGAATTTTGGGTCTGTTCTTGCACCGAAAATCTCTTAACAGCACGCCTTGAAAAAATGGTTAACACTATACTGAGAATTAATTCAAGGATGTTCTCGTTTAAGGCGAAAAACATAGCCGCCTTGCTTATCTAAAATGGGCAATCCGTCACATGACAGCTCATTTGTTAGGGCCTATGTTAAAGGCGTGACTTTGACGGCAAAACATACGCCAATCCTCGCGATATTACTATCGGGGGGGTTATTGATCGGGGCCTGGATATTCCAATATGGCTTTGGCTATGCGCCTTGCACAATGTGTTATTGGCAACGCCACGCCCATAAAGCCGTTATCGCTCTGGCTGCGCTTGCGCTCGTTATAGGCCTGTATAAACCTAGCCATCAAAAAGGGCTGATCTGGCTAACGGCTTTGGCTTTACTCGTTAGCGCGGGTATCGCGTTCTGGCATGTCGGGGTTGAATATAAATGGTGGGAAGGCCCTAAAACCTGTGCCGGCGGCGGCGCGCTCGGAGCCTTTGACCCGAATGATCCTTTGGGCGGTCTTGATAAGAAAATACGCCCGCCTGCCTGTTCTGATGCCGTCTGGCATTTCCTTGGCCTCTCCATGGCGGCGTGGAACGCGATTGCGTCAGTCATAGGCGCGGTTGTGATATTTGGATTATCTGGAAAAGGAAAAGCCCATGACTAAGCGCGCGCCTAAACGATATGGACATCGCCAAAACCCACGTATCGCAGAAATGCTGCGCGTAGATCATGCGGGTGAATATGGCGCGGTTGCGATTTACCGCGGTCAACAAGCTGTCTTTAAGCGCAGCGCGAAAACACAAGCCATTGCGGCGCAGCTCGCCGAGATGGAAGCCGAGGAACAAAAACATCTGGATGCCTTTGATAAATTATTGGTCGAACGCAATGTGCGGCCAACCGCGATGACGCCAATTTGGAATGTGGCGGGATACGGCCTTGGGGTTGTGACCGCCTTGATGGGTGAGAAGGCCGCACATGCCTGTACCGAAGCCGTCGAGAATGTGATTGAGCAGCATTACGGCGAACAAGTCGAAGAAATTAAAGATGAAGAGCCAGCTCTGGCAGCGACATTCGCCCAATTTCGCGAAGATGAGCTTGCCCACCGTGACACGGCGGTCGAAGCAGGCGCGCATGACGCTCCCGCTTACAGCTTGCTATCGCGCGTTATTACAGCCGGCTGCAAAGCCGCGATTAAAATCACTGAGAAGATTTAAGAGAAAATCTAAGAAAAATTTAAGTCGCCTTAAGGGGCAGAGACTTTAAGCTTACCCGCTTCGTGTAGGCCAAACGCGTTATGAAGCGCCCGTACCGCAAGCTCCGTATATTCTGAGTCGATGAGGACCGAGATTTTGATCTCAGATGTGGCAATGACTTCGACATTGATGCCGCGGTCGGCCAAGGCTTCAAACATGGTTTGCGCCACGCCCGTATGGGAACGCATACCGATACCAACGACGGACACCTTGGTCACCGCGTCATCAGATTTAATGCCTTCAAAGCCGATTTCATTTTTGGACTTTTTCAACGCTTTAAGCGCTTTATCCAGATCCCGCTTGCCGACCGTAAATGTCAGGTTCGCGGCATTATCATTGCGCGATATGCCTTGGACAATCATATCGACAATCACATTCGCCTCAGACATAGCTTTACAGACCTTGGCAACCATACCGGGTCGGTCTTGAAGTTGGAGCAACGTAATTTGGGCTTCGTCGCGCGAATAGGCGACCCCTGAGACAACGCTTTCTTCCATGGTTTCATCCTCATTACAAACTAGAGTTCCGGGATTAGCGTCCCCGACTTGGGCCATCGACGTTAAAACGCGGATAGGCAGATTATTATTCATCGCCAGCTCAACCGAGCGGGTCTGAAGCACTTTCGCGCCCAGAGAGGCAAGTTCAAGCATTTCTTCAAAGGCAATTCTATTGAGTCGTCGCGCATCTTTGGCAATACGGGGATCCGTTGTGTAAATGCCGTCCACATCGGTATAAATATCACATCGGTCAGCCTTAAGCGCGACAGCCAGCGCCACAGCGGATGTATCCGACCCCCCGCGCCCCAGCGTCGAAATCCGCCCATCATCTGAAATGCCTTGAAAGCCAGCAACAACGGCGACATTGCCGTCTTCCATAGACGGGCCAATGGCAGAACTTTCAATCTCGGCGATACGGGCTTTTGAATGCGCCATATCGGTTCGCAAGGGTATTTGCCATCCCAGCCAAGACCGCGCCTTTAATCCGCGTCGGCGCAAAGCTATCGCTAATAATCCAGAGGTAACCTGTTCACCAGTTGCGACAATTGAATCATATTCATCTTCTATGTCCCCGCCAAGCGTTTCGCCTTGCTGAGAATTATCCGCGTCCAGCTCATCAACAAGGGCCACCAAGCGGTTCGTCTCCCCGCTCATAGCCGAAACAACAACGGCAACTTCGTTACCCTCTTTGACTTCTGCCTCGACAAGTTGGGAGACATGCCGAATGCGGTCCAAATTAGCTACGGATGTGCCGCCGAATTTCATGACGATACGCGCCATTGATTTTCCTTACTTCAAAAACAGCGGCGCTTTTACGCGGGTGAGTTTTTTTTTCAAGTTAGAAAGATAGCTTTAAAATAAACTAGCGGCGACAGACAGGAATGTTTAAGGACTGTTTTTTACGCCGCTCACGGATAATCGCATGAATTGGATTGATATTTTTGCCTCGCGCGTATCACGGCTTCATGCATCTGAGATTCGGGAATTACTCAAACTCTTGGATCAACCAGATATAATTTCTTTTGCCGGCGGCATTCCTGATCCCGACCTATTTCCAGCAAAAGCGTTCAAAACCGCCTATAGCAATATCTTTGATAGCAATATTCAAAACACGGCTCTGCAATATTCGGTCAGTGAAGGCTATATCCCGTTACGGGAATGGGTCGCAGAGGAAATGAATACCCTAAATATTCCATGCCATATTGATAATATCCTAATTACGTCAGGCTCGCAACAAGCTCTAAATTATCTAGGCAAAACCTTTCTCTCGCAAAATGATACGGTTTTAGTCACTTGGCCAACTTACCTCGGCGCCCTTGGCGCTTTTAATGCCTATGAAACTCATTTTGACCGTTTACTAGATCGGACCAACCGAACGCCCGAGTCATATAAAGCCGCCGCGAAAGAAGCTGGAGGGCGAATTAAATTCGCCTATATGTGCGCCGATTTTGCAAATCCGACAGGAGAAACTCTCAGCCCTGCTGTTCGCAATGGGATGCTGGATTTGGCTGAAGATCTGGATATCGCCATTATTGAAGATGCCGCCTATCAAGCCTTGCGGTATGAAGGCGATCCCGTACCCCCCATTTTAGCCATGGACATAGAACGACATGGCCATATTGATAAAACGCGCACGCTTTATTGCGGAACATTTTCTAAAACGCTTGCACCAGGCCTCCGTGTTGGCTGGGTGTGCGGCGCAAAATCCGTCATTTCACGTCTTGTTTTGATGAAACAAGCCTCTGATCTGCATAGCTCAACCATCAATCAAATTGCGATGACGGGTGTCGCTGTTAATGGATTTAATCAGCAAGTCATGAAGCTTCGCAAGGCCTATGGCCAAAGACGAGATAATATGCTGACCGCCCTTGAAAAATATATGCCAGAAGGTGTGAACTGGACACGTCCTAAAGGAGGAATGTTTATTTGGGTAACCTTACCTGAACATATTGACGGCACGCAGCTTTTACAAAAATCTCTCAAAACCCAAAAAGTCGCTTTTGTTCCTGGGCAAGCTTTTTTTGCAGATGGCTCGGGCGCCAATACAATACGGCTTAGTTTCTCACTGGCGGATGAGGCCACAATTAAAGATGGCATAAAAAGATTGGGCAGTCTTATTCGAGACGCGTTATTGGAAGACGCTTAATGACGGTCAATGCGTAAGCTCGCGGCGTTGCGCCTCATTGTTTCTATATGTCAGGCCTGCTTTAGACCTTGTCATGACGAACGCTGAAACAGCTCCTGAAAACATATCCCGCGTTTCTGTTGACCCTGCAGAAATGGCAAGTTTTGCACGTATGGCGGAGAATTGGTGGGACCCGAACGGACCATTTAAACCGCTTCATATTATGAATGGCGCGCGTCTTGGATTTATCAAGGAAACATTATGCGAGCATTTTCACCGTGACCCGTCATCTGATTTACCCTTAAAGGGTTTGCGAATTTTGGATATTGGGTGTGGCGGTGGACTTCTCTGCGAACCCATAACCAGATTAGGCGCGCAGGTCACGGGTGTAGACGCACTGGAGAAGAATCTTAAAACCGCCAAAACGCATGCAGAGCAGGTAAATCTGGACATTGATTATCGCCACGGCACTATCGAACAATTAGTGCTCAGTCAGGAACTTCCTTTTGATGCCGTCTTGAACATGGAAGTCATTGAACATGTCGCCAATCCCCCAGATTTTATGAAAGATTGCGGCGCCATGGTACGGGAGGGTGGTTTGATGATTTGTTCAACGATAAACCGAACCTTTAAAGCCTTTAGCTTTGCCATTCTAGGAGCGGAATATATTCTACGCTGGCTTCCCCGCGGCACGCACCAATATGCCAAACTTGTTAAACCCCTCGAAATAAAACGTTGGCTGACAGATGCGGGCCTGACGCCCGAACCCAGTATCGGCATGAGCCTTAATCCGCTCACCAGTCAGTGGCGGTTTTCAGATGATTTGAATATTAATTATGTAACGGTTGCGAAGAAATAATCGTCCCACGGTAAAATCTGTTTACCTTTAATTAACCATAATCTTCAGTTTGCGTTCACGTAACTTATTTTATTGCACGTAAAGGTTATAGACACGAATATCACTCGCTTCTCACATTTTTGTTGATAGGCGTGACTTTTTTTGGACAAATTCTTGTGTTTATACAGCATCATAGATGGTTAAAACCAATTAACCACAATGTAGGTGATGTAATCAAACCGTATCTTTGCGGCAAGAAAAGAGCCGTTAAAGATAAAGAAAAATGGGAGGCAAATATGCTACCAGTACACATCACGTCAGCTAAGCTGGCTAACTTTCGCGCTCCAACAGCCCGCATTTTATTTGGCGAGCGCCTCAAAGAAATTAAACAAATCCAAGCCTCAATTTTAGCCCATGGCCTGCTCAACCCTTTAGTTGTCATGCAGCAAGGCCATAAATTAGTCGTTATAGACGGTAAAAAACGCCTGGCCGCGCTACGGCGGATGAAATTTACAGGAGCCTTACCCCGCTCCCTTGTCAACGTTCCTTATATTCTCGTCGATCAAGATAGTGGACAAACACAGCCTTCAATGGGGTTATTATCCAATAGAGAAAAGTTCGAAGAAGTCTTGTCGCTACGGCAAAAAGGACAAAGTCTCATGGAAATCGCAACGACGCTTTATGTGTCTAAACAATGCGTGAAAGATTTGCTGAGTATTTCGAGGCTAAGCTTACGTTTAAAGCAGGCCTATTTTGGCGGAACATTGTCTATCGAACAGGCCCGTGCCTTCGCGACGCTCCCCAATATGGATACCCAAGATAATCTCTTAATTGCGCTCGGGCCCTTCGCTAATGCTCCTGATATTCTAAACGCAATTAGACAGGGCGAAACCGTTATTGATGTAGGCGATGATAATGTCATTATCCTGCCGTCTCGACCCCCTCAACGCGCCATGCCAATGGCCGCCTAATCAGATTAATTGACTTTTTTGGGCGGCTTAGGCGCTATAATATCTGGCAAAGGAGCTATCCCAACGCCTTCCTCGCGTAAATCGGCGGCTTCTGTAGCTGTCGCTTCTCCGTAAATAGGACGTTCTGTCTTTTCACCATAATGAATCGCTCTGGCTTCATCGGCAAATTTATCTCCGACATAATCACACTTATCTTCAATTTCTTTACGAATTTTAGACGCCGCGGCGTTCATCATAGCCATCGCTTCTTTCTGCTTGGAAGCTATTTTTTCCTTTTTACGCGACGTGGATACGTTGGGCGCCATTATCGCTTTCTCGACCTTTGCAGACCCACAGAAGGGACATTCCACAAGGCGCTTTTTTCGCTGATCGTCATAATCTGATGAACTTGAAAACCAAGCTTCAAACGTATGATCGTGGCGGCATATGAGATCATATTTTATCATAACTTATACTCTGGCTGATAATCCCAAGCTGGAATTTTCGAGCGCGCGGAGACGACATCACCTATATCCAAATCCGTGCAGATATAACCAGGATTATCATGATCGAGTTTCGCTCTTATATCGCCCCAGGGCCCGACAATCATTGATCGTCCCCATGTTGCGCGCCCATCCTCATGCTGGCCGCCTTGAGCGGGAGCTAAAACAAAACTGGATGTTTCAATCGCGCGCGCCCGCAGAAGGCTCTCCCAATGCGCCTCCCCTGTGGGCCGCGTAAAAGCAGCTGGAACCGTTAATATCTGAGCGCCGCATTTCGCATAATGTTTATAAAGCGAGGCAAAACGAAGATCGTAACAGATTGACAGTCCAAGTTTCGCGCCGGCAACTTGCGCCATCACGGCCTGTTCACCCCGGTCATAGACATTGCTCTCTTTCCACGTTTCAGCTTTTGAAACCGTGACATCAAACAAATGTATCTTGTCATAACGCGCTTTAATCTCTCCACCTGAGCCAAATAGAAATGATCGGTTTGCCGCTCGGTTTTTAGTGGTCTTTATCGCTAAGGATCCAATGAGCAGGTCTATACTCAGCTCTTTAGCTAAATCCGAAAAATGCATAACCCCAAGATCATTCGCTTCATCTAAGATACTCTCAAATAAGTGTTTAGGTGCACGCTGTAAGATATGGGTCATTTCAGGCGTCGCGATAAATGTCGCGCCGTCCGAGGCAGCTTGTCTTATCAGAACTGATGCCGCGTCGAGATTATCTTGAATGACAGTCCCAGAGCGTAATTGAATGAGGGCCGTACGTATCAAGTCAGTAACGGGTCCAATCCACCTCGCGCGTCTAAGGCCATCAAATCATCACAACCGCCAATATGTTTGCCGTCGATAAAAATTTGAGGAAATGTATTCCGTCCGTTTGACCGCTCGCGCATTTCAGCCCGTTTCGTCCCGTCCATATAGGCGGGAATATCTATAAATGACGCTCCTTTTTGCTTAAACAGAGCTTTTGCTCTGACACAAAAGGGGCACATCATTTTGGTGTAAATTTCAATTTTAGCCATGCTTAAGTCCTTTAGCCTCTATTTAGGGATTGGAGCGGCTTTGACAACCCGTGCCAAAGCCAAAGCATCTACACGCTTGGCGCCGGCCCGTTTTAAGGTTCGCGCACATGATTCTAGAGTTGCCCCCGTCGTCATAACATCGTCGATTAAAATAATATGAGCCCCTTCAATACGGCTCTTATATTGCTCTCTGACGGTAAAAGCGCCTTGCACATTTCGGCGGCGACCCCTAGCTGATTTACCCCCTTGAGGCGGCGTCGCGCGGCGTCGCATCAAACTATCGGGGTCAAATTGAGGACGGCTGATCCGGGATAAAGTTCGAGCAAGCAGCGCAGATTGATTATAGCGGCGTTTTAGTCGTCTTGAATAATGTAACGGCACAGGGACAAGATAATCAGCATTTGGCAGGAATATTCGACCGGCGCGGCGCATATGCGCCGCAAATGTCATAAGGCCTTCGGTTCGGCCTCCATGTTTAAACCCCAAAATCATTGACCGTGAGGCGTCATCATATTGAAATGCGGCGCGTGCCATATCATAGGCTGGCAACTTGAAGACACATCGCCCGCATAAAATGTCCGGGCCTTGATCAAATTCAAAAGGAAATCCGCAATGTTGACAGCAGGGCTCATCTAAGAAATTGAGCCCAAACCAGATATCACCATCTGTCCCAGCGTCGCGTAAGTCCCCTGTCACCAAAGATTGCGGCGGAAGGACTGTATCAACAATCTGAACCACGGCGCGGCGGAAGGGGTTTTCTTTCGAGCTTGAAAAGACCATAGGGGTCTTATGGCAGAGCCGAGAGCAATTTCGCAAATATTTGATTCCCATTTACGAGAATTACGCGTTAGGCGCGCTGCCAAGCGCATGGAAGACAATGGCGTTTCATTTATAATTAAGCGCTGTTTGGAAGATGCCGTAGACCGGATGCTTGATGTTAATCGGCGCTTTGAGACAGTTTGCCTGGTGGCTGATTTCGACCTTAGAGCGGAATTTCTCTCAAAACTTCCACAAAACAAACATCCTCAAAACCTATATTTTTCTAATCAGATAAATCAATTATCTGAACCAGCAGACCTTATTCTTTGTCTGCTAACGCTTCACAATCAAGATAATCCACCTGATGATATTGTTCATATGAGCTCATGTTTAAAAGAGGATGGATTATTTATTGCAGCTCTTTTTGGCGGGGACACGCTCACAGAATTACGCCAATCATTATATAAAACCGATGACGAGGTGTTAGGCGGAACGACGCCGCGTGTCTTTCCAATGATAACACATTCTCAGGCCGCGCCATTACTGACCCGAGCGGGTCTCAATCTTCCTGTTGTCGATATGGATAGATTTATGGTCAAATATTCGCAGCTTGAAAAACTCATCTCTGATCTTCGAGATATAGGCGCCACAAATATCTTGCTTAACCGATCATCCAAAAACCTAACGCGGAAATATTACCGCCGCTTAAACTCTAATTATCAAGATATGTTCAGTGATGATGAAAAACTAAATGCCAGTTTCGAAATTCTATGGCTCACAGGATGGGCCCCGCATGATACTCAGCAAAAGCCGCTTAAACCCGGAAGCGCTAAAATGCGTTTGGCGGATGCCCTCAATCCTAAGCACAAATCTTAATTGATTTATAACGTAAACCGACGGCCTGAAGGCAGACGGTCTCTAATGTCTTGTGCCAAAGCAATATCAGCTGGCACAAGATCAATATCCATAAGTTTATCAGGGAAAACCCATTTCAAGGCTTGACCCTCTAGGGCTTTCGCAAAGCCGTCCCATTGCCTGCAAAGATAAAGCGGCATCAACAGATCAAAATCTTCATAAGCATGAGAGGCAAACGAAAAGGGTTGAAGACAGCGTTCACAGGGTTCGATATTAAGCTCTTCCCGAAGCTCTCGCGTCACTGCTTGTTCTGGCGTTTCCCCAGTTTCAACTTTTCCGCCCGGAAATTCCCATTGGCCCGCATGAGATTTTCCTGTGGGACGCTGCGTCATCAATATGCGACCATCAGGATCAATTAACGCGCAAGCCGCCACAATAAGTAATTCGCGCTCGCTCAAGATCGGTAATCCGCATTGATATCAATATATCCATGGGTCAAATCACAGGTATAAACTGTCGAGGCTCCGTCACCCAGACCCAGATCAACTTTGATCTCAAGTTCTGCATTCTTCATGTAAGCGCTTCCAGCATCCTCGGTATAACTCTCATTCTTCTGACCCTTTTGAGCCAATAGATGCGGGCCTATCCAGATGGATAATTTATCCCGCTCGGCGGGCTCGCCCGCCTTGCCGACCGCCATAACAATACGTCCCCAATTAGCGTCTTCACCAGCTATTGCCGTTTTAACCAAAGGAGAATTAGCGATACTCATCCCCACGCGTTTGGCGCTTATATCGCTAACGGCCCCGCTGACTTTAATTGTTACAAATTTCGTTATACCCTCACCATCTTTTATAATCTGCATGGCTAGATCAAAAAGAACTGACTCCAATGCCGTCTTAAATTCAGTAAGATGAGGATCATTAATATGCGTGATAGGTTCGTGCTCTGCCGCGCCGCTTGCCAGTAGTAGGAGGGTATCAGATGTCGACGTATCGCTATCAACGGTAATGGCGTTAAAAGTTGTTTGAGTCAGTTCAGATAAAAGACTTTGCAAAACATCTTGCGCAATATTGGCATCCGTCGCGACAAATGAGAGCATAGTCGCCATATCCGGCGCAATCATACCCGAGCCTTTAGCAATACCGTTAATCCTAACACTAACACCGTCTATCATGGCCGTTGCCGTCGCGCCCTTTGGATGCGTATCGGTTGTCATAATGGCGCGCGCCGCCGCTTCCCAGCCATCAGCTTGAAGATTTGATTTCATCTCAGGAAATTTAGCGACGAGTTTTGACGCCTCTAAAGGTTCCCCAATCACTCCCGTAGAGGCCAAAAAGACTGCAGACGCGTCACTGCCGAAATGGGCTTCCGCTCCTTGCGCGGTATCAATCACAGCATCACGGCTTTTTTGACCGCCAAAAACATTAGCCGTTCCGGAATTGACAATAACGAGACGCGGCCCATTCGTTTGAACCTTTAAGGCTTTACGTGACCAATCCACGGGCGCGCCGGGACAGAGGTTTTGCGTAAAGACCCCCGCAATTTGCGTGCCCACTTGAGCGCGTAAAATCCATAAATCCGTTCGTCCTTTATATTTCACCCCAGCCTCTGCCGTCGCCATATCAAACCCTTTTAGGGGCGGTAAAACAGGAAAATGTTTAGGGGCAAAAGGAGATATTTTATACTTACTCATCTGATGGTACGTCCGGTGTTTGGTTATCTTGATTGACGACAGCTTGACCAAATAATAATTTTATTTCCCCTTGCGCGCGTAGGGATTTTAGCAAAATTTGTATCTCGTCATAGGTCATGAAGTTCAAAATTTCCCCGCGCATCTCTTCAAAACTTGGCTGTGGCGCCTGACGGCGGTTTTGGACTTCAACAATATGCCATCCATATTCGGTTTCAAAAGGCGCAGATCGCTCCCCTTTTTGGGTTGCAAAGGCTTTCTGCGTAAAAACCTCATCGAGCATATCATTGGTAAAATATCCCAAATCGCCCCCTTTTTCACGGCTCCCCTCATCCTCAGAAAACTCTTTGGCGAGAGCCGCGAAATCAGCGCCTTCAGATAGTTTTGCAACCATTGTGACAGCCTCTTCCTCGGTTTTGAGTAAGATGTGGCGGGCTTGAATTTCTGTGCCGCGGTCTCTTAAGCCTGCCTGTTCATCATACATCCGGCGAATTGTGGCCTCACTGACCTTATCTTTGAGATGGGTTTCAACCAAAACATTCCCTAAAATACGTTCTCTCGCCACTGATAAGCGGCGGCGCGTTTCATCCTCCTGATCAAGAGAGCGGCGCAGTGCATCAAGCGCCAATAAACGTTGATCAATCAATTCATCGAGTACTTTTTGAAAAATGGGTTGTCCCGGTGTTAAAGGGGATCCAACCTCAATCAAGCCCTGAGACGCCGCGGTTCGCTCAACATCTGAGAGGTAAATCTTAGTCCCGTCAATTGACGCAATCTCCGTATCTCCTAATCTGACAACCCCGGCGCCGAAGGGAGAGTTATCCGCCATAATCAATCGGTCTTGGCATCCCATCAGAGAAATAGTCCCTGAAAGCAGTATGAGACGTAAAAAATGCTTAGGTTTCATCATCATTCATCATTATTTAGCGCAAAAAATTGCTGTTTTACTTTAGGCCCATTCATTGACTTAGAGCATGACCGTCCCTAAGTCACCACAAAGCATATGTCGAGGTTTCAGCTGCGCCGTCAAAATCGTTCTGAACCCCTTCCAAAGGAGCCCCCATGTTAGGGATCGCAAAAAAGATTTTCGGCACCGAAAATGACCGGAAGCTAAAAAAACTGCGGCCACTGGTTGAAAAAATCAATGGATTAGAGCCTGAGTTTGAAAAAATGACGGATGATGCTCTCCGTTTGAAAACGGATGAGTATAAAAAACGCCACGAAGACGGCGAATCTCTTGACGATCTGCTCCCTGAAGCCTTTGCAACCGTTAGAGAAGCTGCAAAACGGACACTGGGTCAACGTCATTATGATGTCCAGCTTATCGGCGGCATAACACTTCACCGCGGCGAAATCGCGGAAATGCGCACGGGTGAAGGTAAAACCTTAGTCTCAACGCTTGCAGCTTACTTAAATGCTTTAACAGGCGAAGGCGTTCACATCGTCACCGTGAATGATTATCTCGCCGCCAGAGATGCCGAGTGGATGGGTCAGATTTATAAATTCTTAGGCATGACGGTTGGCTGTATCAACGATCATGAAGCTTATGGGAATGAACGTAAAGCGGCCTATGACTGCGATATTACCTATGGCACCAATAATGAATATGGGTTTGATTATCTTCGCGATAATATGAAATACAGCCTCGAAGAAATGGCACAACGCGGCCATAACTACACTATTATTGATGAGATTGACTCAATTTTAATCGACGAAGCCCGAACGCCTTTGATTATTTCTGGCCCGACGGATGACAAATCAGAATTTTACCGCACCATAGATACGATCATTCCTTCAATCACCGAAGAAGGTTATGATATTGATGAAAAAGCCAGAACCGCAACATTTAATGAAGCGGGCAATGAGCAGATTGAAAACATTCTTCGCGAAAGAGGTCTTTTAGAAGGTGAAAGTTTGTATGACGTTGAAAACGTTACAATTGTCCATCACATCAACCAAGCTTTAAAAGCGCATAAAATATTTTTCCGAGACAAAGACTATATCGTCAAAAATGACGAAGTGGTTCTCATCGATGAATTTACAGGCCGTATGATGGATGGAAGACGCCTGTCGGAAGGCCTACATCAAGCCATCGAAGCCAAAGAAAACGTGGATGTAAAACCTGAAAACGTGACCATGGCCTCGGTAACGCTCCAAAACTACTTCCGCCTCTATGATAAATTGTCAGGCATGACAGGGACAGCTGAAACCGAAGCCTCTGAATTTGGCGAAACGTATAATCTTGATGTTTTAATTATTCCAACCAACCGCCCTATTCAGCGTATTGACGATCAGGACGCCATTTACCGCACAGAACGTGAAAAATTCAACGCCATCGTTGATGAAATTCAAAAAGCGGCTAAAAAAGGTCAACCTATGTTGGTCGGGACAGTTTCTATCGAAAAGTCTGAAGCCTTATCTCGCTTTTTAACGGAACGCGGCGTTGAACACCGTGTCTTAAACGCTCGTTATCATGAGCAAGAAGCCTCAATCGTTGCCCAAGCCGGCGTTCCCGGGGCAGTAACGATTGCGACAAATATGGCTGGGCGAGGAACGGATATCCAGCTTGGCGGAAATCTAGAAATGCGCCTAGAGCAAGAAATTCCTGAGGGCACCGCGCAAACCGAACGCGACCGCATGGAAGCAACAATTAAGGCCGAAATTTCAGAGCTTAAAGATAAAGCCTTAGCCGCTGGCGGACTTTATGTTTTGGGCACAGAGCGCCATGAATCCCGCCGTATTGATAATCAGCTTCGCGGGCGAACAGGACGTCAAGGCGATCCGGGACGCTCGAAATTTTATCTTTCAACCGAAGATGATCTCATGCGGATTTTTGGCGGAGACCGTCTTAAAACCATGATGAGCAAATTAGGCTGGGAAGAAGGCGAAGAACTGACCAATAAAGTCATGACGAAAACCATCGAGACAGCCCAAAAACGTGTTGAAACACGCAACTTTGATATTCGTAAAAACCTGCTCAAATATGATGATGTTATGAATGATCAACGTAAAGCGATCTTTGAACAGCGCATGGAATTCATGACGGATGATGATGTTTCAGACGTTATTGAAGATTTCCGTCATCAGGTCTGTGAAGACCTGATCGAAACTCATGTCCCGAAAAAGGCCTATGCTGAACAATGGGACATAGACGGCCTGAGCAATTCTGCCAAAGAAACTCTCGCTATGGAAATTCCTTTTGCCGATTGGGCGAAAGAAGAAGGCATTGCGGATGAAGAGATGCTAGAACGTCTTAAAAAATCGACAGATGAAGCTTTTGAACAGCTAACAGCTGGAATAGATGGCGGCGAAATGCAGCGTGTTGAAAAACAATTACTCCTACAAGTCATCGATCAAAACTGGCGGGAACACTTACAGCAACTCGACGCCTTAAAATCAGTCATCGGGATGAGGGCTTATGGTCAGCGCGACCCGCTTAATGAATATAAATCTGAAGCCTTCACGCTTTTTGATAAGCTCCTGACGGATCTACGGGAAGGTGTGACCAAAGCTGTCACGAGGCTCTTGATCAACGTCCAAATGCAGCGCCAACAAGAGCAGATGATGGAACAACAACGCATTCAGCAATCGACCAATATGAGTGCGCGTTCGCCCATGGAAATGATGGGTGCCCCAGCATCTGCTCCCGTTCAGTCAGACATAACGCCTGAGCAGCTTCAAGGCGTGAGCCGCAATAGCGCTTGTCCTTGTGGGTCTGGCAAAAAAGTCAAACATTGCCATGGCAAAGCTGTCTAAACAGCCCTCTTTAAGCGTGGTAATTATACAACACACGATTCTTAAAACCGATTTTTCTTAAAAATTGTGCGCTCGCCTCAGGACGCATCAATTTTCAGCATAGGCGCACTCATCTGCATCAAATAGCTGAAACTTCAGCCTTTTGGCTCGAATTTCATCGCCTATAGCCACAACAAAACCTATCTGCCGCTCATAGATTTTCATGAGCCAAGCGAGGGTTTGGCAAATTTAGGAGAGTTAGGAATGAAAAAACTTATTATAGGATCTGTTGCATTATCAATGGCAACCTTGGTTCCAGCAGCAGCCCAAGCAGGGGATATCAGCGTATCCACATCAATTGATTATGCTAGCGAATATGTTTTTCGTGGCGTCAGTTTTCAGCGGGGTTCTGTTCAGCCCGGTATAGAAATCTCTAAAGGAGACTTTACGCTAGGCGCTTGGTCAGCCGTTGGCTTAGGCGAAACGAGTTTTGCCGCCATTGATGAGTTCGATATTTATGGGTCATATGGCTTTGGTCTGTCTGATTTGATAAGCGGTAGTGTGGGATTCACACTTTATCACTTCCCCGATACAGCTGGCGGTCTATTCGACTTTGGAGGTGCCTCAACATTCGAAGTCAATGCAGGCCTTGCGCTAGATACAGCTCTTGCACCAAGCGTGACAGCTTATTATGATTTTGATCTCGAAGCTTTTACCCTTGAAGGGAATGTCAGCCATAGTGTTCCTGTTGCTGAAAAGACAAGCCTAGATTTGGGTCTTACGGCGGCCTTCGTGACAACGAATGGACCAGGAGATTATGAATATGGCCTAGCTTCAGCAGCTCTAAGCTATGCTGTATCAGATAATGTTTCTGCCTATATCGGAGGCAATTATTCTCTGTCTTCAGAAGATACACTTCAGTTTAAAGTCGACGGGAATGGAAATGGATTCACCGACAGTGATAATCTATTCTGGTATGGCGCGGGTGTCTCTACCAGTTTTTAAGACCATTACGGGGCACTTAAAAGCTCTGCTTCGGCAGAGCTTTTTTATTGGCTTATAAAAGAGAACGGCCAATATTGAGAAATTTATCACGGCGGCGTTTTATTAAAGCGGCGCCGTCTAATTTTGATAAATCTTCCAGCGCTTTGATGACCGAAGCTCCGACAATTTTTACGGTTTCCGCTTGAGCGCGGTGCGCGCCGCCCACAGGTTCTTTAATAATTTTATCAATAACACCCAATTTTTTTAAATCCTGCGCCGTGATTTTCATCGCTTGCGCGGCATCTTTGGCCCTCGTCCCATCCCGCCATAAGATGGATGCACATCCCTCAGGTGAAATGACTGAGTAAATTGAATGCTCTAACATCATAACATGATCAGCCGTGGCGATAGCAACAGCCCCGCCTGAACCACCCTCACCAGTTATCACAGAAATAAACGGTACTTTTAACGATAAGCCTCTGTCAATTGAGCGCGCAATAGCCTCGGCTTGGCCGCGTTCTTCGGCCCCGCGGCCGGGAAAAGCTCCTGC
>CAYYMI010000041.1:0-22030 GCA_964472905.1 uncultured Hellea sp.
TGGCGGTATGGACGAGCCTGAGCTTAAGATCATTGACGTCTTTATCTGTAAGCTACGTAAGAAATTAGCCTCAGCCACACAAGGCGAGCATTACATCGAAACAGTTTGGGGGCGCGGATATGTGCTTCGCGAACCCGCTAAAGAAAAACTAAGCGCTTAACCCTAAGCACCTTATCATAAGGGCGGCCTCCCCGCCCAAACACAACCCGCCTTGCCAGCGGGTTTTTTTTATGGGCGCTCTAAACCCGTCCTACGCTGACATAATCAAAGCCTAACTTGGCCATTTGCGCGGGTTGGTAGATATTGCGTAGATCAATGAGGATAGGCGTGGCCAGAGTCTCCTTTACCCGCGCCATATCTAATGCGCGAAACTCGTCCCATTCAGTGATGATAACAACAGCATCGGCGTCTTTGATTGCGGCGTAAGCTCCGTCTTTAAAGGTCACATCATTTAAAAGCTCTTTGGCTTCTTCCATCGCGGCTGGGTCGTAGGCCGTAATACTCGCGCCTTTATCTTGCAGTCTCGGGATAATGGTCAGGCTAGGCGCATCGCGCATATCATCAGTGTTGGGTTTAAAGGACAGACCTAAAACCGCGATGGTCTTGCCCGTTAAATCCCCGCCCGTCTCGCGGCCAATTGCGTCAATGACCTTATTAGCCATAGCGCGTTTACGGGCTTCATTGGCATCAACAACCGAGCTCACAATCGTAAGCGCCACATCAGCTTCTTCTGCGGTGCGCGTTAAGGCCAATGTATCTTTGGGAAAACAAGACCCACCATAGCCTGGCCCAGCGTGCAGGAATTTGCTGCCAATGCGTTTATCAAGACCAATCCCTTTGGCGACTTGCTGAACGTCGGCGCCCACGGCCTCGCACAAATCCGCCATTTCATTGATAAATGTAATTTTTGTCGCCAGAAAAGAATTGGCCGCATATTTAATTAGCTCGGACGTGCGCCGGCTTGTGAACATCATCGGCGTTTCGTTCAAATATAGAGGCCGATAAATCGCGCGCATAACTGCCTCGGCTTTAGGATTATCCGTCCCGACAACCACACGGTCTGGTCGTTTGAAATCATTAATCGCCGCGCCTTCACGCAGAAATTCAGGATTAGAGACAACGGCGAAATCATCAAGGCTATGATGTTTGGCGATAATGTTTTCAACTTCATCGCCTGTTCCGACGGGCACGGTTGATTTTGTTACAATCACCGTAAAGCCCTTTATATGCTGCGCGATTTCTTCGGTGGCGGCATAGACATAAGATAAATCAGCATAGCCATCGCCGCGACGCGAGGGCGTTCCCACCGCAATAAAAACAGCTTCGGCCTCTTTCATCGCGCTAGCGAGATCCGTGGTGAAAGATAACCTCCCAGAGGCCATATTTTTAGCCACGAGCTCTTCGAGACCTGGTTCATAAATCGGAACACCGCCGTCGTTTAAGGTTTTTATTTTATAGGGGTCTTTATCAACGCAAATGACCTCATGGCCAAAATCTGCAAAACAAACGCCGGAGACCAGTCCCACATATCCTGTTCCGACCATTACAACACGCATATGCGTCCCTTAAGAAAATTCTATATCGGTCTTATGACACTTCAAAGCTCAATGTACCATTGACATTATGTGTCAGCTACAGTCATTTTCAGTTCATGGAATTTGATGTCCCCAATTTTCCGCCGGTGCTAATGTTTGCCGCGCCCGCCTTTGTCGCTCTCATCGCGATTGAATGGGTCTTTGTGGCGCGCCGTAAATGGGCTGGGACTTACATCACCAAAGACTCTATAACCTCCATGACCATGGGCTTTGGGCAGCTCTTCTCGGATATTTTGATGGGCTTTATCAGCCTCGCTATTATGATGTGGTTCTGGGAACACCGGATTTTTAATTGGGGCTTTAGTCTTGGCGCTATGGCGGCCTGTTTGCTCGCCCAAGATTTTGTCTATTGGTATAAACACATGGCTGCGCATAAAATTCGCTGGTTCTGGTCGGCCCATAATGTCCATCATAGCTCGGAAGAGTATAATCTCTCCACCGCCTTACGTCAGCCATGGAACAACCATATCACAGGCTTCGTCTTGCTCTCCATGCCGCTGGTGGTTCTGGGCTTTCACCCCCTGCTCGTTATTTTTATCGGGGCGGTGAACCTCGTCTATCAATTCTGGATACATACACAGGCGATTAAAAAATTTCCAAAATGGATCGAATTTATTTTCAACACCCCCAGTCATCACCGCGTCCATCACGGCACAAACCCGCGCTATCTGGATAGTAATTATGCGGGCATACTCATTATCTGGGACCGTATGTTTGGCACATTCGTTGAAGAACGCGATGATGACCCCGTCAAATATGGCATCATAACCCCCATCGCCAGCCATAACCCTGTCATCGTCGCCTTTAAAGAGCTCTATAATATATTGAAAGACGCGGCCCAGCCTGGTCTTAAATTCAAGCACCGCTTGGGATATCTTTTTGCCTATCCGGGCTGGAGCCATGACGGCTCCCGCAAAGGCTCGAAAGAACTCAAGCGAGAATTTGTACTTAAGCACCCAGAACAAGCGGGCATGCAGGGGTTGCCGAAGTTGGAATTAGCCGAGCCCACTGAATAAAGCCCGTTGTTTGAAATTTAACCCTTTAGGGCTTGTCGCCTTAATCGTCTCGCCAGATTTACGCAACGTGAACTCCGCCACCGTAAAAGCGTCATAATCAGTTTCGACCACCGTGTTAATCCCGATCATTTTGACGTAGCCTTTGGTGCGGCTCAAAGTGAGGTCAATATAACCATTATGCAGCGCATTATAATAAAGCGCGTCGGGATTGGATTGCGTGAGGAGCAAATTATATTCTGCCGTGGAGCCGCCTAGATAGGCTGTAAGCGTCTTGGAGGAGACTGATGTTGTGACCAATTCAAGACCGACTTTTTCTCCAGCCTCGGATGTTAAATCATTGACCCAAAATTCGTGAGCGTCACCTGTCACGACAAGCAGGTCATGGATGTCTTCATTGATGAGGCGGGCGTAAAAATTCTCTCGTGCAATCGGGTAGCCATCCCAGCTATCGGGATAAACAGGGAGATTATATTCGGATAGTCCAACAAAGTCGCGAATGCCCGCCCATTCTTTCTCAATATTAACCATCGCCTCTTCGGTCACATAAGGCGATAAATCCGGTGTCAATAAACGCCCCATAATCACTTGGTTGGCCATAAGACGCCAAGCTTTGCCATTTGCTTTGGAGGTTTTAAGCGTCTCAATGATGAAATCGCTTTGTGTCGGGCCAAACATTTCCCGTGTTGGGTCGCGCAGGATATCTCTTTGAAACTCATCGGCAGACCCTTTGGTCTTAATATCCTTAAAATGATCTTCAACGATGATTGGTTCTGATCTTGCTGTCAGCCGCGTTTCGACAGTTAGCAATGTCAGCAGGTCGCCATAATCATAGCTGCGGAAAATATCACTGCGAACGCGGCCAGGCCTCGGCTCACGTATCGGCATCCATTCATAATAGGCCCGCAACGCGGCTTGGCGGCGTTCATCCCAATCGCCCTCCCCGTCTTCATGATTTTCGGCCCCGCCCGTCCAGCTATCATTACTGCTCTCATGATCATCCCATATCGCAATCATTGGCATTTTGGCGGTTATCCCCTGAAGACCTGCATCGGTGCGATATTGCGCGTGGCGCATACGGTAATCGTCCAGCTCGATAATTTCATGGCGCGGCTCATGTAGACGCCCTGTGCCAGAAGCCGCGGCGTCCAGATAATCATCCGCCGCATATTCATAGTAATAATCCCCTAGATGAATAAAGGCATCAAAGTGATCTTGGCGGGCAATATGATCATAGGCATTAAAAAATCCATGTTGCCAGTTTGCACATGACACCACAGCAAAGCGGGCTTTATACAAAGACCCTTCGGGGAGGGTTTTGGTCTGGCCAATCGGTGAAACTATATCCCCTATGCGGAAACGATAATAATAACTCTCTCCTGCCTCTAACCCTTTCGCATCAATTTTGACTGTCCAATCTTTTGCTGCGGTGGTGGTAACCGTTCCAGAGGCCGCAAGCGAAACAAACTCAGCCTCCTTATCCATTTCCCAGATGACCTCTATTGGGCCGTTCATAGGATTATCCGGGGTTATACGCGTCCATAGAATGACAGCAGTACTCAATGGGTCGCCTGAGGCAATGCCGTGTGAAAACAAGCCCGTCGCAAGCTGTGTATTCGCTGAAAAACTCTCAGGCGCTTTGGGCGCGCAAGCAACAGCTGTCGAGGCCGTCAAAGCCCCTAAAATCCCCCGCCGAGTCAAAGATGACATCATTAAACAACCCAACAATCATTATATCTTATTATTTATCTTATCGGGTCAATAACACCCCTCTTTGAAAATAACAGCTCAATTCTAAGAGAAATTGAGATCATAAAAGAATTTCATATTAAAGGGTATTTTGTAATTTATAGAATTACCACTCAGCCCCGACGGCATGTAAGAAGGCACCATTGGCCTTAAGCCATTTCTTAGCTTTTTTGACATCGTCAAAAATAGAGTCGCAGACATCCCAAAAAGCGGCGCTGTGATTATCCTCGATCATATGCGCGCATTCATGGGCTGCGACATAATCTAAAACAAAGGGCGGGGCAGAGATCAACCGCCAGCTATAGGAAATATGACCTTCTCCTTTGCGGGTAATACAAGACCCCCATCGCGAGGAGGTATCGCGGACAGAAATTTTCCCAATCCGCTTACCAAGTTTATCGGCGTAGAAATGCGAGGCATTGGTTAATTCTTCTCTGGCTTCGCGAATAAGAAAACGGCGCACACGCCCCGGAAAACTTTCGGCGTCAGGGGACGGGACATTAATCACGCGGCGCTCATGATCGATTTTCGGACGCCCGCGACCTGGCGGTGAGACTAATTCATATATTTCTCCGCGCATCAATATATGTCCGCCCGGCTCAAACGGTTGCGGCGGCGGCAGACTTTCCAGCTGCACTTCAATCCAGTCACGTTGATCACGTGCAAACTTCTTAGCCTTAGGAAGCGCTCTTACCCCTGGCACAATGACGGAGACTTCGCGGTCAGATGTTTTGACTTTCAACGAAATACGCCGTGCCCGTTCAGAGAGCCGATAAATGATACGAGGGTCATCTTCGTCACGAAATGGGAATAGCGCTTTGGCGTCGCTCTTAGGCGTGTTATGGGACGTGTTAGGTCTTTTGGCAAAATTTGATAGGAAACCACCCATGTCTATTATTCGTTCATCCTTATTACGTAGCGCCTCGGTTTCACTGATTCTCTCAGTTCCCCTTATCGTGGGGGCGTGTTCGCAAAAGGACAAGGGGCCATCTGCTGAAAAATCAGCACCGATTGCGGGACTATCGTTAAAATCGCCGTCTCGTAAAGCTCTTGCCAAACATTTCGATGTCCCGGACAGGTCCGTCAGTGAAGATGAAGCCAAGCAAGCATTAAAAAGTTTGAACCTGCTCGACTCCTCTCATGATAATCTAAGCTGGGCAAAATCAGCCGGTAAAGCGGGTAATTATACTTATTCTGATTTGGCGGCGAAATCCGATGACGGCACACTATCAATAGAGCGCGCTAAACTTTACGGCGTCCATATGGAAGGCGAAACAGCTACATTTGATCGAGCTGATTTTTCTGGAATTGAAATCTACAATAAAGATGATGATATAACCGTCACCTTCGCTGATATGAGCCTCGCGCGGCCAACACCCGCTATGGCTAAATCTATCATCAACTCGCTATCTAATATAAGTGATATTGGTACAGACATCGACAAAGATAGTATGGGGTTTGGCGCTATATCCATGTCAGATATGCGCGTGAAATCAGCCGAGCTTAATGGCGGTATCGATGTCATGATATGGGGCGAAGACGAAACCAGCGGACTAGCAGATATTTTAATAGATGATGTCGCGATGGAGTTTAATGACGATAAAGGGGAAAGTGGAAAGCTCAAATTGGGCGAATTCACCGCAACAGGTTTACGCTCAAGCTTACTCAACGGTATAGGCGGCCCGAGGTCAATGGCCGGAAAATTTGGCTCTGTCGGCAAAAATTTTGATGAAGTCAGATTAGACAATCTTGTTTTCGATAGCTCAGTCGTTTCACTTAATACCGATGGTTTCGCCGGTAAAGCGAGCGAAAAAAATGGCGTGACCACGATCAAACAAGTTAGCCAACCATTCACGATTAAGCTCAAAGACAGCCCAAAGTCAGCCCAAGCCGCACAGGCTTTTGCCATGGTCAAAGAACTCGGATTTGAAGAATTAGTCTTTGAGTCGAGTCAGACCCAAATCATAGATAGCAACACGGATACCGTCACCGTCAAAGATGGTATTGTCACAATGAAAGACGGGTTTAACCTCGATTATAATTATTCAGCCTCAGGTGTAGCTGAACTACAAAACCGCCTAAAAACTTCAAAGCCCGGACGTGACTTTAATGCAGCTATGGCCGCGATGACGCTCAATGGACTACAAATTCGTCTTGAAGATAAATCCATTGTTGATCGTGGGTTAAAATTAGCCGCGCAGCTTCAAGGAACATCGCCCGATACGATTAAAAATCAAATTAAAATTGCTTCGGCCGGAGCGTCCCTCTTTGCGGGCGCCGGTCTTGAAGCGGCTCTGATGGGAGAGATGGGGTCAGCCGTCAGTGATTTCTTCGAAAACGGCGGAACACTGTCTGTCGTTGTAGATCCAACAGAACCGATTGCCATGTCAGAATTCGCAAACCTCAAACGAAGCGACATGACAATTAAAGAGCTCGGCTTTACCGCCAAGGCAGAATAACGACTTAATCATCGTCCCAAAAATAAAACCCCTAACGGGGCTTTGGGTTAGTTTGTGGGCTGCTCTGCTGCGCGGCGCATCATTTCCTCGCGGAACATGGCGGCGAAATCTGGCGGCTCCAACATGATAGGCGGGTAGCCGCCATTTTGGGTCATCTCGGCCATGATTTGACGCGCAAAGGGGAAGAGAAGACGCGGACATTCGATTAAGATCAGCGGCTGTATTTCTTCGGCATTGACATTTTGAAACGCGAATAATCCCGCATATTCAAGCTCGGCGATAAACGCCACTTGCTCAGCACGGCGGGCTTCCGCCTTGAGCATCAAAGTGACTTCGACATTATCACCTTCGAGCATTTGACGGCCAATTTCGATGCCGATTTGAATTTGCGGCGCTTCGAGGCCAGAACGCAAACTATCAGGGGCGTTCGGGTTCTCAAAACTCGCATCTTTGGTATATTGGGCCAATATGCTGAGCATCGGGCCAGATTGAGCGGCCTCTTGCGCCTGAGCTTGTGCGGCGGCTTGGGCTTCGGCCTCAGCTTTAGCCGCTGCTTCTGCTGCGGCTTTTTCTTTTTTCGTTGGCTTTTTCGCCATAATTGTCGGTCTCCCGTAAAAATATCTGATCGCGGGCTATCATAGTGACTACAGCCTAGCAATTGCTTATTGCGACGAGCCTCTATACACCCTATCTGCAAATCACAAATGGCGATGATCTTGTTAATATCAAGGTCACAAAGGTAAGGTATAAAAAGAAATGTCTGACATGTATCAAGTCGTCCTATATGCCGCGATCGCCACGATTGTTTGCGTTATGCTGTACACCGTTCTAGGAAAATCCGTCGGCCAAGGCCCTGAAGCGGGAATTGACCTGATGAAAAAAAATCCCAAACCCGCTATTGTTCCACCCGTCGATGATGGGACCCCTAAAACAGGTTTAGACGCGATAGCCCAAGCCGATCCCAATTTCTCGCCTGCTTATTTCATGGACGGAGCCAAAGCCGCCTATTCCATGATTCTCGAGGCCTTTGCCTCCGGAGATCGTGACCAGCTTAAAGAGCTTCTGACGAAAGACGTATATAAAACCTATAGCGACGCCATTGACGCGCGCGAAGCTGATAATTTAACTCAGGTCACTGACTTAGGGCGTCTTAGACGCGCCGCCATTCAGGATAGCAATCTTGAAGGTAAAACAGCTCAAATTTCGGTTCTTTATGAAGCCGAACTCACCTCGGCTCTGATGAACGCAGAGGGAGAGGTGGTACAAGGCGATCCCGATATTCTCTCCAGTATTTCAGAAATCTGGACCTTTGAACGAAATCTCAAATCATCCGATGTGAATTGGTTGCTATCTGATGTCGCGCCCAGTGAAGGCGATGACCTCGAAGCTGACCCCACGCCTGACACAACAAAACCTAAGTCCTAAGCTATGAGACGATCTTTGCTATCCAATGGCGCGATTCTGAGTCTTGTTCTCTTGGGAGCTTGTACAACGATCCCCACACCGCAAAACGGTGACCCTATCGTACAAACAAATCCTATTGCTGACGCTCCCACAAACTCAAATGCCGAAACCAAAGAGCCTGATGTTATTATTGTGGCTGAGCCTTTGCCCAAGCCGCCTCTTATTGTTGAAATTTTTGCCCCGCCTACACCAACAGCAGAGCCGCCCATTATTGAAATATTCGAACAGCCCAAATGGTATGACACGTTGGCCCATTGGCAAAGCGCGGACGTACAGCCTGCTCTGACATCCTTTAAACGCAGTTGTGCAAGTTTTTCCAAAGCCGACCCGCTCGCCCCGCTTAATCCCAACCTGCCTGAATATGGCCGCTATGATGATTGGCAGCCCGCCTGTGATGAAGCTCTTTTTGTCGGGACGGGTTCATATGCGGCGCGCAAATTTTTTGAAGACGAGTTTGAACCCACACTCATCAGCACGGCTGAGGGCGAAACGGGGCTTTTGACCGGATATTATGAACCCGAAATTTCAGTCCGCAAAATACCAGATACCATCTATTCAGAAGCTATCCTCGCCAAGCCAAAAGACGACGCCACGCTTAAGCTCGCTAGAGCCGACATTACACCTTTTTCTTCTCGGGTTATCGCTTACGGAAAACCTATCGATGTTTTCTTCATGCAAGTCCAAGGTTCGGGACGCCTTAAATTTGACGACGGCACCTCTATCCGCGCGGCTTATGCGGGCAATAATGGGTTCACCTATAAATCCATCGGGAAAATACTGGTTGACCGCGGGGAAATGACTCTCGAACAAGCCTCTAAGCAATCCATTAGCGACTGGATGGAGCGGTCGGGGCCAGAGAAAACACGCGCCCTGATGAATGAAAACCCGCGCTATATATTCTTTGCCGAACAAGCCATAGCCGCAGGGGAAGGCCCGCGCGGCGGGATGCGCGTCCCCCTCACCGATTTTGGATCAATCGCGGTTGATCAACGCTATCACCCTTACGGCAGCCTCGTATGGCTCGAGACAACTCTTCCTCAATATGGCGGAGATTACCGCGGGCGTGAAACCGGGCTTTTGGTGAGTGTTCAAGATACAGGCAACGCCATACGTGGACCGCTGCGCGGCGACCTGTTTTTTGGCTCAGGCGATGAAGCAGGTAATAAAGCGGGGGTTATGAAACACCCTGTTAAGTGGACAATCCTTGTGCCCAAAGCCCTCGCCGCAAAATTGCGCACAACGTCTTAGTTTCATGACGGGCCGAAAATTACAGCCTGATGAAAAACAAATTTGGGGGAAGGTCGCCAAGACCGTCTCACCAAGACGAGCCTTTAAAGGCCCAAAATCAGCCAAAGCCTTACCGCCCAAGGGACCAACAACCCAAGACTTCGCCAATATGCTGCGCTTGCCGCCACTGGAAAGGCCAAGCCAACGCGGCCTGCCGCAATCGCTAGATGTTAATCAGGATAAAAAGGTGCGCCGCGGACGTGTTGTCATTGACGCCAAAATTGACCTTCATGATATGACGCAAAATATGGCCCGCCCTACCCTGCACCGCGCGATCATGCGCGCGTCAAATCGCGGGCATAAATGCGTGTTGGTGGTGACCGGTAAAGGCCTACGCGGTGAAGGCGTCTTGCGCCGTAATTTTACGAGCTGGATTGGCGAGTCTGAGATTAGGCCGTTAATCGCCACCTATGCCCAAGCCCATATCAAACATGGCGGCAGCGGCGCGTGGTATGTATTTTTAAAAACCTGAAATCTTTTTTCGGTACTCTTCGAAACTATCCCAAATTTCTTCAGTATCATTTCCCCATGTTTTCAAATAAATAACCTCACCAACATAATAGATGAGTTCTTCTAATGTTTCATCTGGATAAAAGTCAGATAGCACCTTCACCTTAAACTCATGAAAGAAAAACATTTTTGACCATGACTGATCTAAAAGCAAAAGCTCGTCTCCGTTCACTGAGTAAAGGGTATAATGAGACATGTGGGTAGATTCTAATTTGAAGAAGTCTTTAGTTCCATCAGTTCTCTGTAAGGTGATGATAGAATAAGGTTTACGGAATAAATCAAGAAGGCCTATTTTTGCATCATTTTTGTAAATATTCAATTGATCTTGGTTTTGTTTTATCTCGTAATTATCACCATGAATCACGACCGAAGAGCTATATAAATCTCCATCATATATTGTTGTTTTAAATATCTGTTGTCGATTTTTAATTAATCGAAATCCACGACCACGAAAATTTGTTTTCAAAACATACATGATAACTCAAATTATTTTCACCGCTTAAAATCAGGATCAAAGGCGGGCGGAAAAATTTTCCAATTTGGCAGAATTTTTAACAGCCATGTCCTTGCGGTATGCCAGCCTGCCCCAAGGAAAATAATCGCGCCGCCCAGCAATAATAAAGTCATCGCAATCACAGTCCCGAAATTCATACCCGCTCCATCAAAGAGAAAACCCAGCGCGAAGGCGGCATAGCCTAAGGATGACACAATCAAGGCGCGGCGATTAATAGCAAGGCCAATCACCGTAATGACTGCGACAATCACCATAACAATGGCCGCATCTCCGTGATTAAGTGAGACCATCGGAATGAGGTTAAATAGCATATCTTTCTTAAGCGAGACGGTCTGTAATGCCAGACCGTGAATAATCATCGGCGCAGCCAAAAAGTGCAGCCAGAAGGCATTATCGGCAAAGCGGGTTGTCCGGTGTAAATCTTTCATATCATACATAATTGCCGCCGCGAAAACAGCGAGGCCGCTAAGGAAAAGAGACAGCCCCCACTGTCCGTCAACAAGGCCCGGAACAAGTTTATTGATGATCGCAAATACCAGATACAGAGCCGCTATCGCAATGAGCGCGATACAGAACGGCAAACGAATGCGCCAATAATAGACCAGCATAGCCCCCAGCGTTACCAGCGCTGTGGTTATACCGCTGACATCCCCGATAAGTACGCCAACGCCGCGTTGCGTAAATAAAAGAAAAGCCAAAGCCGTAATCAATGCCGGGGCGTGGGCGCGGCGTTTACGGCCAAAATACTCCGCCATAAATCCCATAATAACAGCTGCGCCAATGAAACTAAGCCCGCCGCCAAAAATCGCGGCAACAGCCGAAAGCCCGAGCGCAAATAACCCGACACCGATGGAAATAAAGACATCAGAGAAACTGCGCAAAAAGCGCATATCATCTTCATTACCAATCACGGCAGCCTCTGAGGACGCCTCTGTCGTTGACCGACCCCGCATGGCTTTAGCTTGGTCTTCGGTAATAATTCCGGCGTCTAAGGCCTTGGTAATCTGCTCAGGTGTCATATCGCTCATAAGGGAAGACTAAACTTTCAAACGATAACTCACAAGACTATTAGCGGCATAGATGCATCCAAATGTTTCTTATCATTTGACTTTTCGAACTATATTCGGAAAGTGATGTGGCAGGCCAAAAGGCGTATTAAGGGACATAAAGATTATGAAACGAATGTTCAAAATTTTAGCCTTTATAATAGTTGGTCTTATTGGGTTGGCAGTCTTAAAAAGCTGCGATTTTGGCCCTCCGTCTCCTCGCCCTGACTTAGATCTTCCACTCGCCCCTCAAATGGTTGACCCAAGCTCCGCCCCCTTGGACATGAATGTTCAAGCCGTTAACCCGATGGCAGCACAAGGAGTCAATCCCGTTCCTCACGGAGATGCCGCTCAGCAAGATTCAACCCCTCTGCCTGGCCCTTTGGATAAAACACGGCGCCTGAGCCCTGATGAAATTGATTATCTTTTTCTGGGCCCGGGTCATTTTGGAGCTTTTACATCCAGTGAATATCCGGATGGACGGCGCGTTTTGTGGAGTAATGGCGTCAACGGCGTTTTTAAAATCGACTATGAAACTTATGAGTTGATCGATCAACTCAAGTCAGATGTTGCCGATAAATGGAATGAGGACTGGGCCGATAAAATGATTTCAAAGCTGGATAAAAATAACGGCGCTAGCGCGATGGTTACGGCTGTTAAATCAATGCTGCCTCTTAAATCTCTTTCAGGCGTTTATACAGTTGTCGGCGCCAATGATTGGTTTTATCTTGCCCGTAAGGACGGCTCCGTTGTCGCTTACGGCGATGAAATCACAGGGGATGCAGGCTCTAAAATTGTCGAAAAAGCCGTTTTCCAATTACCTCCCGATATAGCTGGCGCCAGTGTAGGCATGAATATGACCTATGATGGCTGGATTATCTTTCCGATGGAAAACGGAACCTTGGTAGCTGTTTCGCCAGACTTGACGCAATATCGTTCTGTCAAACTCAAACATTCAGATGTGGAAGATACAGAAACTCGCGGTGTCGGATATGGCTGGGTTCGAAATTCCATTGCTATTGACGAAAATGGCGGCATTTATGTCGCCTCGCGTAACCATATGCACAAAGTCGTTTGGACAGGCGATGAGCTTTCAATCGACCCTGCTCAAGGCGCTTGGACAGCAAAATACCGCAATGGCCTAGGTGAAGGAACGGGCGCGACACCGAGCCTGATGGGGTTTGGTGATGAGGATAAATTTGTCGTTTTAACTGATGGTGATATCCGCATGAATGTTGTTCTTATGTGGCGTGACGACATCCCAGAAGATTGGAACCAACTCGAAGGCGCGCCTTCGCGCAGAATAGCCGGACAAGCTCCAGCCGATATGGGCGAGCTTAAAGTTACCGAAATTCAGTCCGAACAAACGGTCATTGTGGCGGGTTATGGGGCTTTGGTTGTCAATAATACCCCGCGTAATACGCCGTTCTTTCTCCCTAAGGAGGGCGTTGGCCGCGGCGCGGCAATTGGCCCTTTGGGAAACAATCCGAAGTTCCAACCTTACGGCGTCCAAAAATTTGAATGGAACCCCAATTTAAAACGCTTCGAAACAGCCTGGGTTAATGAAACGATCAGCTCGCCCAATGGCGTGCCCTGGGTCTCCACAGGGTCAGGCCAGGTTTATTTCATCGGGGCACGTAATAATGAGTGGACACTAGAAGCCGTCAACTGGCTTACAGGCGAACCTACATTTCATTATATTATGGGCGGTCAAAAATATAATAATATGTTCTCAGGACCAACAATTGATGAAAAAGGGCGAGTATTTGTCGGCGCCTATTATGGCCGGTTACGGATAAATCCTAAAAATTTATCCGCTACGCCTTAATCGCTAATATCCCATCGACAATTTCAACGGCTAAGTCAAAGACTGCCTCTCTCCCTAAATGCGTCGTATCAATCAAATGCGCGTCATCTGCTGGTTTTAAAGGCGCTTCTTTTCTTGTTTTATCGCGCGTGTCGCGTTCGGTTAATTGTGTCAGAACAGTCTCAAGACTTATATCTTCGCCATAACCTGTGAGTTCCAGATGTCGGCGGCGGGCGCGTTCTTCGGGCGCCGCATCAATATAGAGTTTGACATCAGCATCAGGACAAATGACTGTCCCTATATCACGGCCATCCAAGACCGCGCCAGCTTTCGCAAAATCACGTTGAAACTGGAACAACGCAGCGCGTACCTCGGGATGAACAGCCACTTTAGACGCCGCTACCGCGACATCGCCGCTTTTTAAAATAGGGTCGGATAAAATCTTAACATCAAGAGCCTTGGCCGCTAAAGCGGCCTTATTCGCATCAGATGGATCATCGCCGGTTGTCATGACCGCATGACCCACAGCGCGGTAAAGCTTTCCTGTATCTAAATAGGGTAATACATAGTGATCAGCGAGGCGCTTACCGAGTGTTCCTTTACCGCTGGCAAAGGTGCCATCTATGGCAATAACCGTCATGTAATTTTGGCTCCTAGTCCCTTCATCAGATCAAAGAATGTCGGGAAACTTGTTGCGATCATCGCGCTATCATCAATTACGACAGTAGCATCAGCCTGAAGGCCCAGAATAAGCGCGCTCATCGCGATGCGGTGGTCATGATGAGTTGTCACGACCCCGCCCCCTGCGACGCTGCCGCCTTTAACGGCAAAGCCGTCTTCGAATTCAGTTGTCTCAACACCGTTCTCTTTCAAGAGAGCTACAGTTGCGCTGATACGGTCGCTTTCTTTGACGCGCATTTCGGCAATGCCGCGCATCGTTGTTGTGCCGAACGCATAAGCAGCCGCAATGGCGAGAACGGGATATTCGTCTATCATTGACGGAGCGCGTTCAGGCGGAACCGTCACGCCGTGGAGTTTTGAGTATTTGACTTGAATATCGGCAATCACTTCTCCCCCTGATGTTCTAAAATTGTCAGATCGCAGATAAGCGCCCATTTCCGTTAATGTTTCAAATAAACCAACACGCGTTGGGTTCATCATCACATTTTCAATCGTGACATCAGAGCCAGGCGTAATAAGCGCAGCCACAATAGGGAAAGCTGCGGAGGACGGATCACCGGGAACTGTCACATCTGTCGCTTTGAGCGTCACAGGTCCTTTGACGCTGACCTTTTGACCGCGGCCAATAGGTTTGACTGTCACCTCTGCCCCGAAAGCTTTGAGCATATTTTCAGTATGATCGCGTGACAAAGTTGGTTCTGTGACCGTCGTGACGCCTTTGCTGCCCAGACCCGCCAATAAAATAGCGGACTTAACCTGCGCGCTCGCATGGGGAGGCGTGTAGTCTATGGGAGATAAATGCCCATCAGATCTCAGGACAACAGGTAGCCGCCCTCCGTCTTGAGCCTCATAGCTTATACCCATATCCGAAAGTGGGTTTAAAACACGTCCCATAGGGCGCACAGATAAAGACGCATCACCCGTAAATTTTGCCGTTAGAGCAAATCCGGACGCCGCGCCCATAATCAGGCGCACACCCGTTCCGGCATTGCCGCAATCCACATCGGTCTTAGGTGTTGAAAACCCAGCCTCCCCGCACCCTGTCACTTTCCAGCGGCCATCTTTTTGTTTTTCGACGCTCGCGCCAAAGCTTCGCATAGCTCCAGCCGTAGACAAAATATCCGCCCCTTCGAGCAGTCCCGTGATGATCGTTTCACCCGCAGCTAAGGCCCCGAAAATTAGCGCCCTGTGTGAAATAGACTTATCGCCAGGGGCTTTGACGGTGCCCATTAAGGCCGGGCTTCGCTGTGAGCTGGCAGTCATCCTATGCCCTTTGAATCGCTTTGCTGTTGACACAATGCCCCCAGTCGGTAAGAGGCGCTTTTAGCGCCCCATTCACATAGCGCAAGTGACAGTTACTACGCCGCAGTGAAATTAAATGTGGGGCGAATAAATGAGGAAAGACATGGCTAAGGCAGAACTTGGTGAAAAGCGGGTATGTCCCGAATGTGAAGCAAAATTTTATGATCTGGGGAAAAATCCGGCAACATGCCCGATGTGTCAGCATAGCTTTGACCCGGCTGAATTAGAGCCCAAGCCGATCCTGCCCCTTGCGCCATTAGAGCCTGAAAAAAATGATACTGAAGACGAGGACGGCGAAGCAAAGCCTGAAGTCGATGAGGAAGATGGTGATGAAGAGGAAGAAGCCGCCAAAGAACTCGAACTCGATGGCGATGACTCTGCATTTGTGGGCGGATCTGATGATGATAAAGATGCCCCTGAGTTTGACGGTTTCTCAACCGATGAAGATCAAGATGAAGACGCCGCTTTAGTCACTGATGACGACGAAAACGTCATGCCACCTCCAGATGATGGTGAAGATGATGATGTCGAAGAGGTCGAAATCTAAACTGCTTTGATCTTATCTTGACCAGCGCGCTGTAACCTGTTTTACAGCGTTCACCTTTTAAGGGGCCTTAGCTCAGCTGGTAGAGCGCTTCGCTGGCAGCGAAGAGGTCAGGGGTTCGACTCCCCTAGGCTCCACCAATAGATCATATATATTATAATAAAAACAATGACTTATAATTTTTTTTGGTTAATAGCCCCACAATATGCCCCACGAATAGCAGTGTAATGCGGGGTAAGTTGATATGTTTAGGAGGCAGTTAGAATTAGATAGATTTGAGCCGCGCTAATTTGTGAAAGTACAAATGGAGTCCAAAGTAGAATCAAAAAAAGAACATATTTCTAAATGTTGTTTATAACAAATTTTATCCTTGCCTTGCGAGCCGAACCTTGATTCGTAAGCCTTATGGAAGCAACTGGTCAACTTGCTTGGGAATATAAAAATGGAGAGTATTTTCCAATTTCCCTGCCGTGCCCTAATTCGGAAATACTCCCAGGTATAAATTGGGGGCTAGCCGAAGAAATATTCAGCCCTGCATTTTGGAAATATCAAGCTCATATCTGCAGACAGCATGGGAATTATTCAGACTTCAAACTTGGTCGGTCTTTGTTAGAGGAAGTCAGCGTATGTTTGCTTGGGGGATATGGTATGCCTGCTGAACTAGGTTTGGCAGCATTTAATCGTCTAAAAAGACTAAAATTATTGGATGGATACGCATCTACTCAAGAGATTGAAGATGCGTTGACCCGACCGTTTATCTTAAAAAATAAACCTCGTAAGTACAGATTTGCAAAGCAGAAATCTCGCTACCTCTCTCAAGCCCTAGCTACACTTCGACATTCTAACCCACCCAAAGATCATAGAGAATGTCGAGATTATTTAACTACTCTCACAGGAATTGGGCCTAAGACCGCCTCTTGGATTGTGCGCAATCACTTTGGTTCGGACGACGTTGCAATACTTGATATTCATATCATTCGGGCTGGAGTTACAGTGGGCTTCTTTGAAGGCAAAGCCGATCCAGCAAAAAAGTACTTCCACCTTGAAAACTTGTTTCTAATATTTTGTAAAGCACTTGGAGAGCCAGCTAGCTTAGTAGACGCCATAATGTGGGATTATATGCGGCGCATAGGGCCCACTCGCAAAAATGGCGTTCTAACAACCTAATCATCGTCCAAAAACCCCCATCCCCAAAGCAACAAAACTTGTACGTGGAGGGCCAATAGAGTTAAGAATATCAGTACCATTTATCCCAAGTGGGCAGTATGCATATCCATAAGCATAAGCGGCTGAAGAGCATGCTTGTGAAGCAGCACCGCTATCTCTCCACATTAAACTTTCAGGGTTATCATAAAGTTTTGAAATTCGGTTTTTATCACCCGCAAAAAGAAATAAATGCCCGTTTGCTAGAGGCTGTATATTTTCAGCATTTTCAATCGCTGATTTTAAGCCATCAGGGTCAAGAATTGGTATTGTTAGAAACTTCTTATACCTATCTGAAAATATAATCGGTTCATAAACATCAGGGCCAGCAACAATGACAATATCAATCGGATGCAAGGCACCGGCTGAAATCATTGTCTTACGCGTCCTCCCTTTCAGCGCACCTTTGCCAAGTTGACGAGGGGAAAAGACATGCTTGATGAAAGCGCGAGTTTCTCTCAAAGGCACATCTGACATTACTCGACGTGTTCGTCGCTCCTCAAAAACTTCGTCGAAAGCTTTTGAAGAGTTAAACTTGAGCCTTACATCCTTAAGGATTGATGTAGCTTGCCAGTCTTTTTTTTGCTCCATTTTAGTAACATTTGGCTTTGGATTTGGTTCGTCAGTAGCCGAGACCATAACACGCCTCCATAGTCTCATAGTGCTTTTTACAACCCCTACAGAAACCACACGCGATATCAGAGACGTGGCATGAATGAGACCAACATAAAATACCTTCTGGTATTTTTGAGGTCATTACTAATTCATCGGCTGTCATTGAGATAGCTGGAGCAGAAATATTTAATTCACCCTCTTGAATATTGAAAAGAACATTCATTGCCTTAATAAACTCAGGGGTTCCATCCGCATGAAAACCATCTGTTTTGAGTGCGCCAATCATCAAATTAGAAACGCCTAAATTATGGCACTTCATAGCTGCGATGCTCAATAAGAATTGATTCCGGTACGGCCACCATTCACTTGCGGGAGCACCGTTAGAGGTAGGTTTCCCAATAAGGTCACCACTTCCAAGAGAAGATATGTCTGCAACTATATTTATGTGTTTTATATCGAGAGCTTTACATATTGCCTCTGCAGCACGTTTTTCACCAGCTGCAGGGTTTTGTCCGTAATCAATAGTCAACCCGAACTCAGGGCGTTTCCAAAATGCGATGCTGGTAGAGTCCATGCCACCTGATAAAAGTAATGCAGTATTCATTCTCTCCACGCCAACAAATGCAAGGCACTCACAAAGTCATCATGTATTATTGCACCTACGCCCTGAGGCAATTTTAAATCATTCTTTCGCATGTTCTGCGCAACACAATATACAGGCTTCCCTTTAGCGGCGGCGTAACCGACCTCAAATACTGTTCCGGGACTACTTCCTTTAAGAATGGCCAAGACACAATCGCACTTATCCAGTGCTTCCAAATCAAGTTTAACTACTGTTTCGGCAGGGCCATGACCAATGTCATGAACTGGACTAAACACGTTTAATCCCAATGAGTGTAATATCTTACGAGCTTCATTGATTGTTACTCGCTGCCCCAATTCGCGGAAGGGGCCTGCAAGATAAACTTCACCACCTTTGAGTTTCACAGCTGTTCGATTCGTCTCTTTTGCCGCCCCTATTGATAAGATGGGTAAGGCATTTTTCTCAACAAAGTCTGCAACAGCCAATGAAGCGTATCTGGCGGAAGCCAAGGGCGACATATTTTTAGCTCCCCATGCCAATGCAAATGCAGCAACAAACACGTCACCGGAACCGATTGTGAAAACATTCTTGGTTTTAAAAGCAGGTACAGAGCCTATTTTACCAACCGAGCCGAAGATACGGGCACCCTCCAGACCGCATTTAGCTATAACAATTTCGGCCCTCTCCGTGGCCAAAATTTCCATAGCCCCTTCATCAATAGACTTACCTGTGAGCTTTCTAATTTCATTTGCGTTAGCAACGAATGCAAGGCGATCTGCAACAGAACCGGAGGCTTTGAAACCTTTAGGAGCGATTGGTGACTGTGGGTCATAAACACACGTTTTAGCTTTGACCGATGGTGTACATTCCATCATTCCAAAAATGACAGCCAAGTCTGCATTCACATGAAATGAAGGTTGTTGCTTTATGCGCGGAATAGAAGGTGATATGGTAGGGTCAGCCAAGCAATGTAAATAATCAAATCCAATAAATTGCTCTCCATCATGCCATTCCACATCGATATCGTAAGAATGAAAAATTGGAGTAATTTGTCTCTGGTTTTCTTTAGGAGACACTGAATGCAGCGTGACTTGATCAAAATGCGATGAAAGGCCTGCAGCTGCTCTTCCAGCTGAGCCATAAATTTCGTTCCAGTTTGGAAATGCGCAGCCCTCGCCATAAACACCTCCAATTACGTCAATTGAAGTCACGCTAGACGGATTTCGATACCAACGCGTCCTGCGTTAATTGAAAGTACCTGTGCCACATATGCCGAGCCATTTTGTATACACTCGATGATATCGACTATGCGGGTCGCCGTAATCGCACCAGCAATCTGCCCTTGTGCCGTAACTGCGGTCAACCGACTACGTGGTACGGTTACAAGTTGTACTAATAAAACATCGCCGACATTAAGGGTGGAAACTACAGCCGCAACTGGTGAATTCAGAACGGTTCTTTCCGTTATTTCGCATTTATCTTCTCCAGCAGGCGAGCCGCCCCCAATTCGCCAGCTTCCATCATTAACTCCACCACCGCCTCCACCAGACATAAGTTCTCCTACAAATTACAACTTTATTACTATAATCATAAACATAATGGAATTTAAAGTCATACTTCAACGTGAATCTATTGATTAGCAAAGGCGTTATTGTGCTGTAGTTGAGACAGAGCTTGAATAAGAAATATAAGCTTCCAAATCTACTACTCTATATCTCACAGCTCGTCCCATCTTAACAAATACTGGCCCGCCGCCGTGACAGCGCCACTTGTTGAGTGTTGATACGGCAAGGCCTAGGTATTCTGAAGCTTGTTTAACTGTCATTACTGTGACGGGGTTGATGTGTGTCGTGGTTTGCATGTTGTCTCCTATGCGGTTTGAATTTCGACAAGACAAAAACAGCAGATAAAACAAGGCTTTGCAGTAACCAGAAGGCAACATGTTTCATTGTTTGGGTGACAGGTTGGAATATGACAGGAGTATCTGTTCTGTTACGTCCTGACATTGCGTGGTTCCACTCAGGGAAATGCCATATAATATGAACCCCTGTTGTTATGTTTTATAGAGCGCAACTAGGGAAAGTGTGACCAAGTTGCGCTCTATTTGGATCTGTTTGGTGGTCGATTCGAGAATGGCACGTTTATCCGCATCATTGAGAACAGACCATCTATTCAATAATTTCATAAGGTCAGATGCTTTACTGTCTTCTAGATGATGCTCTTTGATTTGATCAATAAAGACAGCTTCAAGGTCATGCTTATGGATTTTAGATTTACACTCCCGGCAGACATATTTGTGAGAGCCAGATGGTACATACATTTTCCCACCACAGCCGCAATAGGTCAGACCTGCAAAAAGATGAGCGGGTTTGCGTTTAGCTTTCCCTTTTTGCATAGCGAGAATGTTTTGAACATTGGTAAATAGCTCTTTTGAGATTAAAGGCTCAAGCTCACCTGAGAGGCCAAGCACAATATCATTGGTGAGCAATCGCCCGATAGTCTGGCTAGTAAAGTCTGATCCGCTTCGCGTTTTAGCTTTCTCAATTGTAAGCTCAAGCGCGACAGTTCTTTTGCGCTGATGCTCGAAGAATAGTTCAAACATGCGTTTGAGAATGGGAGCCTCAACTTCATTAAAAACGAGTCTTCCATTCTCTCGACGATATCCAAAACTGGTCGGGCCGGACTTATTCATAGAGTAAGTTTGTTGGTTAACACGGCAGGGGAACTTCCAAAGCTGGGTTGCAACACAAATGAAAGGTAGTCCAAGAAAGATTTCTAATTACAGCGGCTCTACCTCCATCAGAGGAACTTTCTAAATACAATTCAGTACCCGCTTCGAATTTAGTAACAATGCTATAGTGAGCTGTTTGTCTTGCCCTAGTACTATTTTCTCCAGCCCAAGCATATCCTATTTCGCGTAAACTTCCGCCCGGAGGGCGTGCAAAAAGTTTTACAAATACGTCATCACTAGTTGAACCAAACTCTCTAACAAAACTTATTTCAGTATAGTAGATTCCTGTCTGCGGAATAAGTAAGTCACTCCCAGACCATAAAAGAGGATGTGTCAAAGTGCTAAAGTTAGTCTCTAAAGCATCTTCCGAGGTTTGGCCAAATTCTATGCGGCCCTCTCTTTCCACGTTATCCAGTTCGGCTAATTGAACATTGTGTGCAATACATGGACACCCTTGGTACGGTTCGTCCGTTTTGGTTGAAGTTTTTTCTTTTGTAGTTGTCATTTTCTTCTCCATAAAAGAATTATTTATTGGCAACTGGAAAGTAGCTTTTCATGTTGAAATTTTCTGTGATGGTCATCACGATATCATTTTGTGAATTTCAGAAGATGAGCGATCCGCGCACGTTTAACATCAAGATCGGTTTGTGACGTGTAGGCTTGCTTAACAGCAACAGTGTAACCTCGAACTTGCGATTTCTCGCCAGATTCTATATCTGAGCGAGCTTCAATCTCGGCTGGGACATCATCGGGTCTAAAACAAAAGACATTACTCTTGCCTGTGAGTGAGGACACGATTTTGGCAAGTCTGTAATTATCTTCTGAGATAAACCAAACCTCATCAGCTCCAGTCTTCAAACATTTCTCTATGTTTTGGCGCTCATAATCTATCCCTGTAGTAACGTTAATTTCACAAGCTATAGATAA
>CAYYMI010000042.1:0-21102 GCA_964472905.1 uncultured Hellea sp.
TCCGCCTACGCCAGTTCCAAAACCTCCAGCGCCAGGACCAAATCCGCCTACGCCAGGTCCAAAACCTCCAGCGCCAGGACCAAATCCGCCTACGCCAGTTCCAAAACCTCCAGCGCCAGGACCAAATCCGCCTACGCCAGGTCCAAAACCTCCAGCGCCAGGACCAAATCCGCCTACGCCAGTTCCAAAACCTCCAGCGCCAGGACCAAATCCGCCTACGCCACCGTAACCAGCGCCATATCCGCCTGCGCCATATCCAGCACCTGCCACACCGTAACCGCCGCCAACACCGCAACCGTCTGCTCCATAAGCACTGCCGGAATAACTAAAGCCTCCAGGCGCACAATTGACCCCGTAAGCTCCAGCAGATTGACCAAAACCAGCACTCTGGCCGCCTGTACCTAGCCAAGAACATCCTGACAATAAAATCGCTGATAGAGCGCAAACTGCAAGCCTCATGTCGGCCTCCCTTTTCATTTTAATCTTTAACTGTTCCTATCTAAAACACGTTATGCTTAAGAAATAGTTTTCAAACAGGAAACAAAACCTTAATATTTCAATTATTTAGCTAAAAGTTGTAACTACCTCTAACTGTGACTGGAATTGCGATGTTCGTATCGCCTTTTTCACCATTGGAAAATTCTCGTGCACCCTCAAACCTAAGTCCAGATTCAAACGCCAAAGCCGTTTTAGGAGTTACTTGCCATTCAAAACCAGCATTTAATTGACCCGTGGGGACCCATTGGCTATCGTAAAGATCTACACGAGATGGAATTGAGAGATCAGGAGGATTAACTTGATAGAAGTCCTCAGGAAGACTTGTTCCAGCATCAAAAGCTCGTTGATAAAAAACCTGGTTCTGAGACACATCAAATGAAACAGCATTATGATATGTAGCCCCAACTGAAGCCCCTACAAATGGCGTAATTGTTTTAAAGCCTTGATCTTTAACAACAGGTTCGAAGTAATGCCTTGCCCCAACTTCCAGATCAACACGCTCTTGGTCCGAAAAATCGAAGATATAATTTGCAATATTCTGATTAGGAATAAATGTCGTATTCGTGCCAGATCCCTGAAAAATAATCTGCTCCGGTATACCAGGAACACCTGGCGAACCTGGAGTTCCCGGAGTTCCTGCAATACCCGGGGTATCAGGAATTCCAAGCGCTGGCACACCAGGAATACCGGGAATTGCTGGAAGGGCTGGGGTAGCGGGGATGGCAGGAATTGGGGCAACAGCTGGTATTATTGAATAAGTATCTGTTGTAATACGACGCCGAAGCTCGCCTGTAACAGATGCGACATTAACACCTTCCCCTTCAGAATACCCATATCCAGCATTGGCAAAAAATGTTGTCCGAGGGGACTTTATATATTCGACGCCGCCTTTAATATTTATAGGCGTGCTATGGGCATCATTAAAGTCGATATCATTGAGTAAAATATCCTCAAGAACCGCTGTATATCGTGTTGATACAACTCGACCATCCCGCGGCACCCCTTCAACAAAACCCTCATCATAATCTGCTGGATTATAAAAGGCCGCCGGATTCAAGCCAGTATAAACATCATGATCCAGCAATTTTCCTGAGATACTCTTCTCAAGACCTAATGATAAAGACCCTCTAAATTTAGGTTTCGTTAAACGCTTTCGCGGCTGGTAATGCGCCGCTTGCTGACTTGCAACGCCAGCATGTGAACCAAATCCATTATTTGCGTAATTAGTAGCACCAAAATTAGGCTGTTGAGGAAATCCGCCTGAAGCCGTACCAATCGTTACACTCGCTGGATCACATCCACGCGGAATAGGCGCTCTTGGAGACGGCACTACGCATGGATTGTGCTGCGCGCCAAAAAAATTGCCCCCTTGAGCACCATAATTTCCGTTAAATTGTGAAGATTTACCAAAAAATCCAGACTGACCTGCAGTCCCAAGACCTCCGCCCAACCAAGAACATCCTGATAGTAAAACTGCTGACAAAGCACAGATTGCAAGACGCATCTTTTCCCTCCGATATAGCTGCCTTTAGAATCGAGACAACTATGGTTAATGAGAGAAATGACCTGTTTTACTTAACAAGGTGTTTATAGGATGGTTTTTTTTAGGTTTTTATAGAAATTGCGCTGCATTTTCAGGCGGACGACCCAAAACAGCCTTGTTTCCCTTAACCACGATGGGGCGTTCTATAAGTTTTGGATAAGATGACATGGCCAAAAATAAAGCATTTTCATCTGTTTCTGCCTTAAGGCCTAGCTCTTTATATATAGTCTCACCTTTACGCATAAGCTGCTGAGCCGAGGCAAAGCCGAGTTTAGAGAGAAGTTCAGAAATTTCTGTGACGCTAGGAGGGGTATCTAAATAAAGGACAATATCAACTTTCACCCCAGCCTCTTCAATAAGCTTAAGGGTTTGCCGAGACTTTGAGCAGCGCGGATTGTGATAAATCGTCAAAGACATGACAAACTCCTGTTGATTTTCTTGCTCTTATATAGTCGTTTCCTCAAATGAAAACAGCGCTGATCCTTTCATCATTTGTCGCAGCAAGTCGTGTTGGCGCGACTGCGAGTGCTTTTTGCTTGCGCCGTTTGGGGATTGAAACACTTGTCCTTCCAACAACTGTGCTCGGTCGTCATCCGGGTTGGGGTACGCCAGGGGGACAAGCTTTGGATACGGCGCACCTAAAAGCCATGTGGGACGCGATTAAAAAACAGAACATACATATTGACGCCGTCATGACGGGCTATTTAGCGTCAGATACGCATATTGATCTAGCTTTAGACATTATGGCTGACGTCAAAGCTCGAAACCCGAAAGCCATTATCGTGGTAGACCCTGTCATGGGAGACCATGGACAGCTTTATATCCCCGAAAGCCGCGCCAACGCGCTAAAGAATAAGCTAGTCCCTAAAGCCGATGTCATTACACCTAATGCATGGGAACTTTCATACATTACGAACAAACGCGCTGAGACGCTTTCGGAGATTAGACAAGCCACAGCCAATCTCGCCATGCAAAGCCTCATCACCTCAGTTCCCTTGGCTAATGAGATCGGCGCGCTACTAACGCATAAAAACTCATCTTATCTGGTACGACATCAAAAATTCGAAACCGTGCCCCATGGCGGCGGCGATACCTTGGCCGCGACGTTTTTAGCTCATCTTTTAAACGGAAAAGTAGCCCCAGACAGCCTCGCACAATCTGTGGCGAGTATTTTTACTATCCTAAAAGCGGCTGTAACCTCAGATGCGGGTGAACTGCCTCTTATTCGTCAGCAGCAGGCTTTAATGGATGCGAAGCCCTTGACGCTGGAATTACTATGACTGAAACCCCATTTGACACTTTCATAAAACCTGGCTTCGAGAAAGCCGCTGACGCATTCAAAGCTAATTTCAAAGACGGTCTTGAACTTGGCGCTCAGTTTTGTGCTTATCAAAGTGGAGCATTGCTTCTCGATTTAAAGGGCGGCTGGATAGACAGACAAAAACAAAGTCCTGTTGAGGAGAATTCCCTGTTCTCGGTTTACTCCTCGGGTAAAGCTATGGCCGCGCTCACAATCGCCTTTCTCGTCGACCAAGACAAAATTGGTTATGACCAGCTGATAACGACATTCTGGCCAGAATTTGGTCAAAACGGAAAAGAGACGGTCACAGTGGGTCAAGTCATGTCTCATCAAGCCGGGCTACCCGGCATCTCCAATCCTAATTGGACAGCTGAGGACTGGTATGATTGGGATAAAACCTGCGCTGAGCTAGCCAAACAGAAACCATTATTCCAACCCGGAACCGCTTGTGGTTATCATCCTAATACATTTGGGTTTCTGGCGGGCGAAATTGCCAAACGTGTAGACGGACGATCAATCGGTCAAATTCTGCAAGAAGAATTTTGCCGAGACAATAATATAGATGTCTGGATCGGCTTACCCGAATCTGAGCACGCGCGCTGCGCGGCTATGGTCAAACCTAAATCACCGCCAAATCTTGGCGACATTACGCCTGCCAAACGTTTCGCCTTTTTAAGCAAAGGCTCGTCGCCGCGGGGAAATCTCTCTCGTTGGCGGCAAGCCGAATTTGCCGGCAGTAATTGTCAGGCAACAGCCAAGGGCATGGCCCGGATGATGCAGGTCGTAATCGACGGAAAAATTAATCAGACTGTTATCTTGGCAGAAGACGTCGTAGAAAAATTACGGCTCCCACGCATATCTGGACAAAACCTAATACTACCATTCGAAACGACCTACGCGGCAGGCCTGCTAAAAAACGCGCCAAACTTTTTTTATGGTCCGACTCCAGACACACTGGGTCATAGCGGATGGGGCGGGTCATGTGTCTTCGCTGACCCTATAACAGGCATATATGGCGCTTATGTGATGAATGTTCAAAATAGCGACCTTCTAGGCGATGTCAGACCGCGCCGCATTATAGACGCGCTTTACGAATGCCTTTAGAGAAGGCCTCGAATCGAGGAGAATATGGCAACAGACGAATTCATTCAGCATTTGTGGGAGATGGGCCCAACCTTTACCGAGGCGACCCCTCATTCTAAAAAGCTCGGCATTAAATTCGTGGCTGTTGATAAAGGCCGAGCAACCATGAGCCTGCCCTATAATCCCGACCTTATCGGCGATCCAGATACTCGCGTTCTACATGGTGGCGCTGTCACGACATTATTAGATCAAGCCTGTGGTCTGGCCGCAATAGCAGGCTTTCCCAAACCAACGGCCTGCGCAACTCTGAACCTTTCAATAGACTACATGCGAGCCGCCACACCCGGGGAAACTATCATTGCGCAAGCCCATTGTTATAAAGCGACCAAACATGTCGCGTTCTTGCGGGCTGTTGCCCATGATGGAGATGAAAACGACCCTATCGCAACAGCTCAAGCTACATTTATGGCAACAAGTTCGAGAACCATGAACCCAAAGATGTCAGATAAAAAAGACGGTGCATCATCATGATGAGTGCTGAAAAAATCACGCAGGCTCTCAACCGTATTCCTTATACGCAAATACTTGGCGTAAAACCCATTGTAATTGGTGAAGAATTTACATTGGTCATGCCCTATATAGAGACAAATATTGGCAATCCCGTTCTCCCGGCCTTACATGGCGGCGCGATAAGTGGATTAATGGAAATCGCCGCCATTGCGCAGCTTGTGATAACAACACAAGGCAAAAGCCTCGCAAAACCCATTGGCGTCAATGTTGATTATTTACGCAAAGGCGATGCAAAAGATACTTACGCCCGCGCCCTAATTTTCAAACAAGGATCGCGCGTAGCCAATGTCAGAGTTCGCGCTTGGCAAGAAGATTATGACAAGCCCATCGCAGCTATGCATGGACATTACCTAACCGCAAAGTCTGAGTAATGTCAGCCCAAGGCGGAATGGCCTTAACCCGAAAAAACGTTTTTTCTCAAAGTTGGCCTATCATGTTGGCCAATGCCGCAGCCCCGATTGTCGGTCTTGTAGATACATTTGTCATCGGGCGTTATAGTACAACAGCAGCCCTGGCCGGAATAGGTCTTGGCGCGGTCATTTATGGCATTGCCTATTGGGGCTTTGGTTTTCTACGCATGAGCACGGCTGGACTAGCCGCGCAATCTGACGGTGCTGACGACCAAAGCGCCGTTCAAGCCCACTTATTCAGAGCCGTACCGTTAGGTCTTTTAATTGGGACACTTATATTTTTATCTCAAGCGTTCCTTTTGGCAGGAGCGTTTAAAATATTCACGGCTTCCGCGACAATAGAAAGCTCAGCCGCTACTTATATCGGCGCGCGTCTCTGGGGTCTTCCCGCAACGTTAGCCTCCATAGCTCTGATGGGCTGGTTTGTTGGTATTAGCCGATCACAACTTGCTCTCAAAATGCAGCTCATACTCAACGCCGTAAACATACTCCTCTCACCTATTTTTGTTATTACTCTAGGGTGGGGGTTATGGGGTGTTGGGATTGCTTCAGCCATCGCCGAATGGTGCGGACTTGGCGCTGGGTTATGGCTTGCTTATACGGAAATAAAACGGCGCGGCGGGCTCCAGAAACAAGCCTTTAAACGAGACACGCTTCTCAATGCTCAAGACATTCGAAAACTAGGTGTCACTAATAGCAATATATTTATTCGCACCCTGTCGCTAACAGTCGGGTTTAGTTTCTTTGGTAATGCTGCTGCCGCGCAAGGCGTGATATTCTTGGCGGGATATCATATCCTCATGCAATTCATCACCATGATTGCCCTCGTTCTCGATGCTTTTGCTCACACAGCCGAAGCCGTTACGGGCGCGGCTTACGGGGCTAAAGACCGCAAACGCTTTGATAAGGCTGTACGTTTAACGAGCGAGTTTTCCTGTTTGTTTGCACTGTTAATTTGTATCGCTATTTTCTTTCTAGGTCCGCATTTTATTGGACTACTCACTAAAGATGCCGACGTTATCGCCAGCGCGCAAACATACTTACCCTATTGCGCTCTCGCCCCAGTAATTGGATTTGCGGCGTGGCAATTGGACGGTATTTTTATCGGCACCACAAAAACCCGCGAAATGCGCAATGCTGGCATTGCAGCCGTTTTGATTTATCTAGGCATTCATCATCTCATCGAACCAGTATTAGGCGAGCACGGCATCTGGATTGCCTTCCTTAGTTACTATGTCGCGAGAGCTTTAACACTAGCCGTCTACTACCCGAGTATTCGTAAGGATATGTAGGAATAGGCAAAAAAATTTATAGGTCTGGCCATGCCTCAATAGATTTTAACGCGTCCATGACAATGGGTTTACGTTTCTTTTGATCGCCAGATTGGGGCATGTCCATATTTAGAGCAAAAACATAAATCTCTTTGGGGTCATCAATTTCAACCCACCCAACAAACCAGCCAATATCCATAGCGTCTTCATCAAACATCCAGCCTGTCTTCGCATAAAGTGTATGGCCCTTTTGGCTATCATGTTGAAAGATAAATCGAGCTTGCGCGTAGGTCTTAGGAGATAAAGGCAGTTTATGTGTGGCGAGCTTAGTCAGAAAATCCACTTGCTCTTGGGCAGAAATTGTAAGTGGGCCTGTCAGCCAGTATTGCGTCACATTATCATCCGCGCCTATGTCAGCATTACCATAATCAAAACGTTTAAGCCATTCACGCATAACCGATGGCCCAAGGGTTCGGGCTATCTCTTGATACACCCAAACCGCAGAGCGCCGATAAGCCGTTATCAACGTTTGGTCTTGGTTCCAGGATTTAAAAGTCCTAGGCCTTCCATCCCATTTGAACAGCGTCTCTGGCGCAGCCAATTCCATTTCGAGCGCTATGAGCGTATGTGGAATTTTAGACGTAGACGCCGGGATATAGCGGAGCTCCGCCCGTTTTGAATTTAACATCCATATCTTATCATCTGAAAGTCGCTTAATCACGAGCGTGGTCGTGTCAGGCGAAGCATCGTTTGTTTTAAGGATTGGGGAGAATATATCGGAGTCAGAATTTTGGCAAGATGTCAGAACGACCAAAAAACTGATCAATATAACGAGAAATTTTTTAGCCACGTATCCACGTAACGACGTAATTGCTATTTGTATCACCTAAAGACATCAAAACTTCATCAAAGTGATAAAAACCACTATCTTTAATATCAAAAGTAACAGCTCCTTGGCTATCGCTAACAGTTTTGGACATATAATTAGATCTCTTACATGAGAATATCTCTATGACCTTGATACCGGAACAGGCATTAGACACCAATTTTAATTGAACCCCTTCAGAAAGTTTATACTCAGCCCTTACGGACTGACCTGCGCGTACATAACCCCGTTTCCATAACATATGTCCTATATATTTACCGATAATACCTTTTTGCGGTTTGTCATTCGGTATTGATCCAGTTTCTGTGGCGATACGAACAATGGTTGGAGATGAATAATAGGCGGGAAAATAGAAATATGATGAGTAGACCAAAAACAATGCGAGACTTAAGGTTAACCCATTCGCCAGAAGTCTCTTATTCGACATTGAGCGCTTAGTAGCCACTTGCTTAAGGCTATTAAGCTCTCGGCGACCAAAGTTAACGCTTTTAGGCGGATGACTCATCTATCTCCTTCCGAGTTTAAAAATAAATCGAAATTTAGGAAGCAGACGTTATGAGTCACATATTAAATTAGTCTAAATGACTTGTGAACACCTCTTAACAGCCGTGTAGTTGAATAAGATGCAAGTTTTATATTTGCTTGTTGCCAGCCACCTATCCAATAAGCTCCAACCACTCATCTTCTGTTAAAGTTTTGACACCTAGCTCTGTTGCTTTCTTTAACTTCGAGCCAGCTCCAGGCCCCGCGATTAAAATATCGGTTTTGGCCGAAACACTGCCCGAAACTTTTGCACCTAAGCTCTGCGCTTTAGCTTTGGCTTCATCGCGGGAGAACTTTTCAAGCTTACCTGTAAAGACCACCGTTTGTCCAGAGACAGGACTATCGGAGGATGGAGTTTCAGCGTCTATCACTGTGATAGCCTTTAGTAGGTTTTCAATCATCTTGGCATTATTGGGAGCATTGAAAAAATCAACTAATGAGCCCGCCGCCGCATCGCCCATGCCATCTACTGAAATCAGCTCTGCCCAGTCTTCACCGATATGGGTTTTGGCCGCAATCAAAGCTGTCTGCATTTTAGTCCAAGACAGGTAATGTTTCGAAATCAAATCAGCATTGCCCTGCCCGACATGGCGAATACCGAGGGCATAAAGCGCTCGGGCAAAGCCTATCTCTTTGCGGGCGTTAATCGCGGCCTCAAGATTATTGGCTGAGGTCTGCCCAAAACCTTCAAGTTTGGAAATGGCGTCATAGTCCAGCTTAAATATATCTGCGGGCTCTTTTACCCAGCCTTTCTCGTAAAATAGCTCGATTTGTTTCGCGCCTAAACCGTCAATATCAAAGGCGCGACGAGAAACAAAATATTTAAGTCCTTCAATAGCTTGGGCCGGACAGCTCAGGCCATTTGTACAGCGCCGCACGACATCTTGTTTACCTGTTTTTTCATCTATATCACGCACCGCATCACCGCCGCATATCGGGCAAATGGTTGGAAGTTGATAGTTCTCAGCGCGCCCTTCTATATCACCAATTACCCGCAGGATTTGCGGAATAACATCGCCTGCCCGTTGTATCTCGACGGTATCTCCCGACCTTACTTTTAGGCGGTTAATCTCGTCCTCATTATGAAGCGTGGCGTTAGACACAACGACCCCGCCAACCGTGATAGGGGCGAGCCGCGCCACAGGCGTGAGCGCGCCCGTCCGTCCAACTTGAACATCAATTTTTTCGACTGTGGTAATCGCTTTTTCGGCCGGAAATTTATGCGCGATAGCCCAGCGCGGGGCGCGGGAGACAAAGCCCAAACGCTCCTGCAGTGCAAGCTCATCGACCTTATAAACCACACCGTCAATGTCATAACCAAGGCCTGCGCGTTTCTCTTCGATGTCATAGTAATGGGCAATCATTTCAGCCGGATTATTATGGCGTTTCATTTGCGGGTTCGTCTCAAATCCCCATTGCGCAAATTTATCCACCGCCTCCATTTGGGTCGAGGCTATTGGCGCGCTAACCTGCCCCCATGTATAGGCGAAGAATTTAAGCGGACGGGTTTCTGTAACCGACGGGTCGATTTGACGAAGCGAGCCTGCCGCCGCGTTACGGGGGTTTTTATAGGCATCTTTGCCCGCTTTGACCTGCGCTTGGTTCATCGAGTCAAAATCCGCATGATCGATATAGACCTCGCCGCGTACCTCGAGGATATCTGGCCAGCCAGTGCCCAATAATCTTTTAGGAATATTCTTCACTGTCGAGAGATTGGCCGTCACATCTTCACCAACCTTGCCATCGCCGCGCGTAGCCCCTGTGACCAGCTTGCCGTCCTCATAGCGCAGTGACGCGGAGAGACCATCAATTTTAGGCTCCGCCGTAAAGGCCATAGGCGCGTCTTCCTCAAGGCTGAGGAAACGTTTCACCTTGGCACAGAAATCAGAGACATCATCATCCGTAAAGGCATTATCGAGAGACAGCATGGCAACACTATGGGTGATTTTCCCAAACTTGCCTGAGGGTTTGACTCCAACGCTCTGTGTTGGGCTGTCTTTGGTAATCAGATGCGGAAACTTTGTCTCAAGCGTAATCAGCTCTTGGCGCAGCACGTCATAGGCGGCGTCAGATAAAACCGGATTGTCATCTTCGTAATAAAGCGAGTCATTGGCTTTGATTTCACGGCTTAAGAAAGTAATCCGTTTTTTGGCGTCTTCTTCATTCATGACGCCATTAATTGGCGCGCCGCCGCCCTCGCCTCTTGGGTCACGGTTTCGCCCGCGAGCATCCGCGCGATTTCTTCTTCGCGGGCATCATCAGCCACAAGGCTAACATGAGTTGTCGTCGTCGTGCCTGTCGATGATTTTTCAATGCGATATTGATGATTGGCACAGGCCGCAACTTGGGGACTATGGGTAACCACAAAGACCTGCGCGGAAGCTGAAAGCCTTGCAAGGCGTTTACCCACCGCATCCGCTACTGCGCCGCCAACGCCTTGGTCAACCTCGTCAAAGACCATAACAGTGTCGTTTTTACCAGCTAGCGCCACTTTAATAGCCAGCGCAAACCGCGCCATCTCTCCACCAGACGCGATTTTATCCAGCGGCCCCAAGGCTGTGCCAGGATTGGTTGAAACTTGGAAACGAACTTTGTCCACGCCCATGGCGGACTCACCTGTCTCTTCGATATGGGTAATGAACTCAGCACGCTCCATTTTCAGCGGCGGGAGTTCAGTGACCACAGCTTTATCTAAGGTCTTGGCCGATTTAATGCGTGCCTTGGTCAGCGCTGCAGCAGCTTTATCATAGGTGGCTTTCGCTTTATCCGCCGCCACTTGCGCTTTGGTAAGATCAACACCCGCATTATCAATCGCAGCAAGCTCTGTCGCGAAACCGCTACGCGCTTCAACGAGGCGTTCAATATCGCAATCATATTTACGTGCCGCCGCCCGTAACGCAAAGAGCCGTTTTTCAGTTTCGTCAAGTTTACCAGGCTGCACGTCAAATGTCTGCGCGGCTTCCGAGACGGCGCTGCGGGCCTCTTGCGTTTCCAATAGCGCGCGCTCTAAGGCGCCGGCGGCATTGCTCAAAGCTTTGGACGCTTTGCTCTCATTATCACCAAATTTACTCCGCACCCGTTCAATTCCCGCCAAAGCTGTACCCAGTCGTTGTTCGAAAGCCCCATCTTCGCCCAGCGCATCTTCTGCGGCGGTTAGTTCCGTCAGCGCGCCTTCGGCCCCTTGAAGGAAACGGCGTTCATCCGCCAGCTGTGCATCTTCTCCCGCTTTAGGTGCGAGGCGGTCTAGTTCACCAATGGCATGTTCTAGAAAATCGCGATCTTCATTGGCTTTGGACTGTAGCGCGATTAACGCCTCAACTTGGCGCTGCGTATCCATGCGCGCAGCATAAGCATCTGAACATTTAGCCACTAACGCTTGATGCTCGCCCAATAAATCTAGCAAATGAATATGTGTGGCAGGGTCCAAAAGCCCTTTTCCGTCATGTTGCCCATGGACTTCAAGTAAGACATTCCCGACTTTTGAAAGGAGCTTCACACCTACCGGTTGGTCATTGATGAAGGCTTTGCTCCGGCCATCTTTGCTAACACTACGGCGAAGTGTCAAATCTTCGGCATCATTTACATCTATGTCATGCTCATCGAGAATATTTCTGATCGGCCCCGATTTGGGCGTCTTAAAACTTGCCGTGCATAAAGCTTTATCCGTACCCGCACGGACAAGTCCTTTATCAGAACGCGCCCCTGTCGCCATGCCCAAAGCATCCAAAATTATAGATTTACCAGCTCCAGTTTCGCCTGTTAGCGCCGTTAGTCCAGCGCCGAATTCGAGGTCCAACGCCTCTATCAAAACAACATTTCGAATAGACAGCCCGGTCAACATAGCCGGATTAGAACAGACGTTCCCTTAGGCGGCGCCAATAACCTCGATCGCGCGGTTTTTCAACTTCAGTATTTAAATCAACGCCAAATTCGGCGAGCAATTCATAACTATCTTCATACCATTCACTCGATGGGTAGTTATGCCCCAAGACAGAGCCAACGAGTTTCGCTTCATTGATAATGCCAAGTGATGTATAGGCTTCGACCAAACGGTGAAGCGCTTCTTCGGTCTGAGACGTCGTTTCATAATCACGAACAACATTCTTAAACCGACCAATAGCCGCGAGCTGCTGATTATCTTTCAGATAATAACGCCCAATACTCATTTCTTTACCAGCCAAATGATCATGGGTGAGTTCAAGTTTTAAGCGTGCGTCGCGGGCGTAGTCACTATCTGGATAACGGCGAACAACTTGCTGGAGTGAAGCCTCCGCGCTCACTGTCGTCGCTTGATCACGACCAACATCGAAAATTTGGTCATAATAATTCATTGCAATCAGATAATAAGCATAAGGAGTGCTGTCATTACCGGGATGTAGACCTATGAACCGTTCTGCTGTCGCGATGCTTTCTTCGTAATCTGTACTACGATAATTGGCATAGGCCTGCATTAACATAGCACGACGGGCCCATTTAGAAAAAGGGTGCTGACGTTCAACTTCTTGGAAAAAGAGTTTGGCACGATCCCAATCTTGGCGCTCCATGCGGTCAAAGCCTTGATTATAAATCGTTTCGGCTGGACGCTCGACATAGGCGAGTTTTTCTTTTTTATCACCGCCAATACCCAGAGTGGAACAAGCAGAGAAACTGATCGCTAGCGCCGCTAAAGCGGTGGTCTTAAAAAGGCTTTTTACAGGCATTTAAGTCTCACTAATTCTTATATGATTCCCACGCAGGGGTTTTATCGCTTGCTTCTAGCGAAGATTAACCGCCTGTCAAAGTGAGAAAAGGGCAATGTAGGGGACGAAATGCGCTCTTATGCAGATACAGAATCGAGAATGTATGGGGCGTTCTGTTCCGTTAGGTTGATAAATTTCCAGCTGTTGGGGTGGGCATAAAGCTTCATCAGCAATTGATGATTGATCGCATGTCCGCCTTTTATAGTGGTTACACGCCCTAATATAGGTCCACCAAGATATAAATCCCCGAGTAAATCTAGGGCTTTATGCCTGACAAATTCATCTGAAAACCTCAATCCTTCAGGATTTAAAATTTTATCGCCATCTACAATCACAGCATTATCCAGCGAGCCACCTTTAGACAGACCTGCTTCTTTTAAGGCTGCCACCTCATGTAATCTGGCGAATGTTCGTGCAGATGCTAACCGCTCTCTGAAATCTCTTACATTAGGAACAATTTCAACACGTTGTTTTCCGATGGCATCATCATCAAACTCGATAGTAACATCTAGCTCAAGGTTATCGCAGGGCTCTATTTTAGCAAAACTATCGCCAATTTTGACCTCGATAGTCTCCAACACTTTTACATAGCGGCGCGGAGCGGCTTGTGGCTTTACCCCAACCTGTTCAATCAATTCCAGAAAAGGCTCCGATGATCCATCAAGCGCGGGAAGCTCTTCCCCGTCAACATCAACATAAAGATTATCAATGCCGCTCGCCGCTAGCGCGGCTAACAAATGCTCAATTGTCGCAACTTTAACACCAGCCGCATTTGATAATGTGGTACAGTTTTTAACGCCCGTAACCGCATCAGGCATAACGTCTATACGGTTATCTCGATCCGTAATATCAGACCGAATAAAAACAATGCCTGTTCCTGCCGGGGCGGGTCTTAGAACAATACGTGTATGCTGACCACCATGAAGTTCAATCCCAGCCGTAAAAACCGGAGCGCTTATCGTGGATTGTCGCCTGATATTCGTCATATATACCCTTAACTATAGCACTGAGAATTACTCACCAGGACAAGTGATACAAGAAAACCCACGTTACACCGTGTTACAATGCCTTAAGTTATGCCCCAAAAGCAGTACATTTAGGTCATAATCTGGCAATAAAAATGCCGCTTCGAAAGCGGCATCTCAAATCAAATGATTAGCAAAAACTATTATCTATTTTGGCGGCGTAAGAAACTTGGAATTTCCAGCTCTTCATCCATATTATCGCCAAAAAGGTCGCCTGAAGGTTGAGGCGCTTGTTGTCTAACGGGCCTTGCGGCAACTGGTTTTTGCTTTTTCAAACCAAAAAATCCAAATGGCTTTTTGACCACAACTCTTGGCTCGGGCTGTGGCGCGGGCGCGGGTTGTGGCGGGGCTTGATATTGTTGCTGTGGTTGAGGTTGCGGCGCGACTTTTGGCGGATAAGGCTTGGGCGCAACATAAGCCGGAGCTGGCGCAGCGGGGGCCGCGACAGGTTCAGGCGCATAATGTATCTCTTCAGCTACGAATTCCTCTTCAATTTCGAATTCATCCTCAACTTCATACTCTTCTTCAAGTTCAGCTTCCACTTCGCGTTGACGAATAGGTTTAGCTTCAACTCTATATTCTGATTCAACACCCGTTGCGACAACAGAAACGCGAACAATACCATCTAAATCAGGATCTAAAGCAGAACCGACAATAATATTGGCATCTTCATCAACCTGCCCCCGGATAAGGCTAGCTGCTTCATCAACTTCATAAAGCGTAAGATCGTTACCGCCCGTTATATTGATAAGAACACCCTTAGCCCCTTTAAGAGAGACATCATCGAGCAATGGATTATTAATCGCCGATTCAGCGGCTTCAATCGCGCGCCGTTCACCCGTGGCTTCGCCGGTTCCCATCATGGCTTTACCCATTTCATCCATCACAGTGCGAACATCATTAAAGTCTAGATTGATTAGTCCTGGAACAACCATCAGATCCGTCACGCCGCGAACGCCGCTATGTAGAACTTCATCTGCCATAGAAAATGCATCAGACATTGTCGTTTGTTCCGTGGCAACGCGGAAGAGGTTTTGATTTGGAATTGTTATCATGGTATCAACAGAACCATAAAGGTTTTCAATACCTTGCTCAGCAAGCTTCATGCGGCGTGAGCCTTCAAACTGAAAGGGTTTCGTCACAATACCAACTGTGAGGATACCGCGATCACGCGCCGCGCGCGCTATAACTGGCGCCGCGCCTGTCCCTGTTCCGCCGCCCATACCCGCAGCCACAAATAACATATGCGCGCCATCAATGTGCTCTAAAATTTCATCCAAACTTTCTTCGGCTGATTGCTCACCAATCTCGGGACGCATACCTGCTCCAAGACCTTGAGTAATACCTCCGCCAAGTTGAACCTTACGGTCAGCCCGCGATAAAGCCAAAGCTTGGGCATCTGTATTGGCAACAACAAACTCAACACCATCCAAGCCTGCAGCAATCATGTTGTTAACGGCATTACCACCCGCGCCGCCTACACCGATGACAACAATGCGGGGTTTGAGTTCAACAGATTTGGGCAAAGAAAGAGCGATTGGCATGATGGATTCCAAAACATGGTAAGTAAGACGTTAATGCAATCTCGCTCAAAACCCTTAAACAGAGATTAATTAATTCCAAGAATGCCTGCTAAAGTAAGGTTTTTTAGAAGTTTTCTTTGAGCCATTGGATAGAGCGGCCAAGACCATTCCCCGTATATCGTTTTTGCCTATAGCGACGTCCAGAGAGATCAGGGGGACCTGAAATAGCTTCGGTAGATTCCATAAAGGCATGCTTAAGCAGTCCTGTCGCAACCGCAAAGTCTGGCCCTGCTAATGTATCACGCATCCCCAATACGCCATGTGGACGCCCAATCCGCACGCGCTTATTAAAGACATATTCGGCAAGTTCACGAACGCCATTAAGCTGACACCCACCGCCCGTGAGGACAAGTCGGCGACCAGCATATTCTTCAAGACCTGAATCACTAATACGGTCACGAATGAGCTCAAATGTTTCTTCAATGCGAGATCTAACAATTGAGGTCAGCAATGTACGAGGTTGGTGATGCAATTCATCTTGAGCGCCCATAGGCGGACAAGGGACCATAAAACTTTCATCATCAGCGCCATGTAAGGCTGAGCCATATATTGTCTTAATCCGTTCGGCCGCCTCTGCTGGCGTCACTAGACCGCGGGCAACATCATTAGTGACATTTTTTCCGCCGACTGAAATAGCGTCAACATGAACTAAAGTATTGTCTCTGAAAATAGCCGCTGATGTAATTCCGCCGCCCATATCAATAACTGTAACCCCAAGATCGCGTTCATCTTCGGTCAAAACAGCAAGGCCAGCCGCATAAGGTGAAACGGTGACAGAGCGAATATCCAAATGGCATCGTTCGATACAATGAGCCAAATTTCGTAGCGGACCTACACCTGCCATTACAAAGTGCATATCTACACCGAGGCGCTTCCCAAACATGCCCCGAGGGTCGCGAATACCACTTTCATCGTCAACGGACCAGTTAAGCGGTATAGCATGTAATATAGCATCTTCTGGCTGGGATAATTCTGCCAAAGACGAGTTTAAGACGCGTTTCAGGTCGCGGTCTGCCACCTCCCCGCTAGCAAATTCTGTTTGAACATTCATATGCTGAGAGCGTAATGACCTCAGCGCAACATTGACCGATACTGTATGTACAGTAACGCCTGCAGCACGCTCGGCCTTTTCCACAGCTGTCCGTATGCCTGCCTCGGCAGCTTCCATATCAATGACAGCCCCGTTTTTGACGCCAGAACTCACGCCAAATCCGGACCCAATCAAGCGAACACCAAAATTGGGTTCTCGCCGCCCAATAAGACAAACGACCTTAGACGATCCAATATCTAAGACGGCTATTGTTTCAGCTTTGCGATTTACCCCAGTTCCGAACATAATCTAAGCTGGCGTCTCGTCAGAGCTTGTAATTGTGAGACGGTCTGCAAGACGCATATCGATAACGGATATCTCTCGGTCCAAAATTTGAGTATGGATCTGTAATTTAGACAATTGATTCAGAGCTTTAGCTTGCCCCATTTCTGGCAATTTCACCCTGATCTGTCCTTCGTTAAGAATCATATCCCATCGCGTACCGCTCACATGGATAAAACTAGGCTTTCGTGTCGTGATATCAGGCGTAGCTGCGATCATCTCTTTCATTTCAGAGACTGCGAAGCGAGACTGCTCACCAACAAATAGGGTCAAATCTGTAAACCGACTAGGATCTGCGTCGGTTATGACCTCGCCACTAACATCGACAACTTGAACCACGCCTTCATCTTGCCAAAGCGCATAAGGTTGCCGTTCAATAATCTGCACAACAATCCGGTCAGGCCAAAGACGGCGTATAATAGCTCGGTCAACCCAAGACAGGCTTTCAACACGTGCTTGCGCCCCTTCCATGTCAACGCCAAAAAGATAGTCCCCTGCATAGACACCGAGAGCCTTACGCACATCGGCTTCATGTAATCGTCCTTCCCCCATGACATCCACTCTCTCGATGACAAATCCCATAGACATCATGCGATCACGGGTGAAATCGCCTGTCGCTTGACGAACATTCGGCATAAATCCACCGAGCCATAGCCCAAGAAAGACAACAAAGATAAGAATAGCCACAATTGAGGCGACTAAGCGTACAAACCCTTTTTGAGTATGACTCGCGGCGCGCATTTGTGCAGAGGCCCAATTTCGGGCCCCACGCAATCCAGGCTTTAACGGGCTAACCCGCCGTGAGCTTGATGATATAGAGCCGGGGTTACCCTTTACCTTGGCCATGAAGCGTCCTCAACAATCCAGCGGCAAAGCTGGCCAAAACTTAACCCGACATAGCCCGCTTGCTCAGGCGCAAGAGATGTCGGAGTCATTCCAGGTTGAGTATTAAGTTCAAGCATTACGATTTTGTTTACGATGTCTGTTAAATCGCCATTAATATCATTAAATCTGAAATCAGAGCGCGTTACGCCCCGACATCCCAACGTTTCATGAGCCAAAAGCGCCCAAGTTTTACATAAATCGGTGATGTCATCAGGTATTTTGGCTGGCACAACATGAGAAGAGCCGCCATCGGCATATTTGGCTTCATAATCGTACCAATCCGTATTAGGGATGATTTCTGTTACAGCCAGAGCTTTCCCGTCCATAACGGCCACAGTTAATTCACGTCCGGGGATAAATTCTTCGACAAGGACGAGTTCGCCCATCGCCTCATTATCCGCCATATCAGCCGGCGCGTCAGCTTTGTCTTTGACGATATAAACCCCAACGCTGGAGCCTTGCGCATTAGGTTTAACAACATAAGGGGCTTCCATAGGGTGATTTTGAGCTGCAAGAGCGCGCGGCACCAAAGTGCCTTTGGGTACTGTAATTCCGACATCTCGTAGAACAGCTTTAGACCTATGCTTATCCATTGCGAGCGCCGAAGCCATAACACCGCTATGGGTATAAGGCGCGCCAAAGAGATCAAGAACACCTTGCACGCGGCCATCTTCCCCCCACTCACCATGCAGCGCATTAAAGATAACATCGGGGTCAGCCTCATGAAGCTGCTCCCATAAATTTGGCGCCACATCGATCTCGGTCACATCATAACCTTCTTCGCGAAGCGCCTTGGCACATTCACTCCCCGAAACAAGCGAAACATCCCGCTCAGAAGACATGCCTCCTTTTAAAACGGCTACACGTTTCATACCTTGTCTCCTATGCGTTTAACTTCCCATTCCAGATCAACACCTTCATTCTTTTTGACCATCTCACGCATTGTCTCGCCGAGAGTTTCCAAATCTGAAGCTGTGGCCTCGCCTGTATTGATCATGAAGTTACAATGCTTCTCACTCATCTGCGCGCCGCCGACTTTGAAACCTCGCCCGCCTGCTGCGTCAATGACTTGCCACGCTCCACGGCCATTCGATTCAACTTGGTCAGGGTTTTTAAAAGTCGAGCCACCTGTCTTCTCGCGAATGGGTTGGCTCTCTTCCCGCCGCTTAGTAATATCATCCATGCGTGCTTGGATATCGGCAGGTTTATCTTTGATCCCTTCAAAGACCGCCTGAACAAAAATCAAATCATCGGGCGCTTCACTATGCCTATAGCTATAGCCCATTTCTTCAAGCGGCATGACTTGCCTGCGCCCAGTCCGGTCAAGCGCAACGACTTCACGTAAAATGTCTTTAGTTTCAGCGCCGTAGCAGCCTGCATTCATGCGCAAAGCTCCGCCTATCGTTCCCGGAATACCAGCATAAAACTCTAATCCTGCAATACCATCCTTAGCAGCTTCTTTCGCGACCTTATTATCCAGCGCCGCAGCACCTGCGGTTACAGTTTCACCATCCGTTGTGACGCTCCCAAAGCTTGGCCCGAGCCGTATAACAACCCCTTTAACGCCGCCATCACGCACCAAAGTATTGGACGCAACCCCAAGAATTGTAACGGGTATTTCGTCTGGCGTAGACGATAAAAAATGCGCTAAGTCAGCTTCATCTTTTGGCATAAATAAGACTTCAGCAGGCCCTCCCACACGGAGCCATGTGTAAGGAGCAAGCGGCACATTGGCCGATAATTTTCCGCGAACAGATGGAAGGCGGTCAATTAATTCCACTAAGCCGTGTCCAAATTTTTAGCGAGATCAGCTGCCCAATAGGTAATATCTCCAGCGCCCAAACAGACAATAAGGTCGCCTTCATTCAGGTGAGGTTTCAGATCAGCCGCGAGGCTGTCCTTTGAGGTTTCGCGAGAGTTTTTATGCCCGTGGGAAATCAAACTTTGAACTAAAGCGGGGCCGTTTATATCCTCAATCGGGGTTTCACCAGCGGCGTAAACATCGGCAACAAAGACATTATCAGCATCATTAAAACAAGTCGAAAACTCTTCGAATAAATCTGAGAGGCGCGTATAACGATGCGGCTGCACAACGGCATGGACTTTACCTTTAGACACCTGACGCGCTGCCTGTAAAACGGCGGCGATTTCAACAGGGTGATGACCATAATCATCAATAATGGTTACGCCGTTCCAATCGCCTACATGCGTAAAGCGGCGTTTCACCCCTCCAAAGCTCTCCAGTCCATTGCGGACTTGGGCTTCTGTCAGACCAAGTTCACGCGAAACTGCAATCGCAGAGAGTACATTTTGAGTATTATGCTTCCCTGCCATCGGCAAGAACAACCCATCCCAACGCTCATCCTCACCATCAACACTTCTAAAGACAACATCAAAGCGCGAGCCTGTTTGCTCAAGCTCTAAATTTTCAGCGCGAACATCAGCCTGCGGGTTAAAACCGTAAGTCAGAATTTTACGGTCAGACACACGCGCGACCAAAGCCTGCACCTCAGGGTGATCTATGCAAAGCACGGCAAAGCCATAAAAAGGTAGATTTTCAACAAATGTATCAAAGGCTTTCCGCAAAACATCAAAATCGCCGTAATGCTCCATATGTTCAGGATCGATATTGGTGACAACAGCGACAGTCGGGAACAATTTAAGGAAAGAGCCATCGGATTCGTCCGCTTCGACGACCATCCAATCACCCATGCCAAGCTTAGCGTTAGAGCCATAAGCATTGATAATCCCCCCATTGATAACGGTTGGGTCGAGATTGCCTCCCTCTAACAGCGCAGCGATCATGGTTGTTGTAGTCGTTTTGCCATGCGTTCCGCCAACAGCCACAGCCCATTTCAGGCGCATTAGCTCGGCGAGCATCTCAGCGCGGCGGACAACAGGGATTGAGCGCGCTCTAGCTTCGACAAGCTCGGGATTGTCGGCCTTAATGGCTGAGGACATAACAATCGCCCCTGCCCCATGTACTTGCTCTGCCTTTTGCCCAAGATAGATTGTAGCCCCCAACTTCTGCAAACGTTTGGTAATGGCGCTTTCGCGGCCATCCGAGCCTTGAACTTGATAACCCAAATTGAGCATGACCTCAGCAATACCAGACATGCCGATACCACCTATACCGACAAAATGGATAGGTCCTGTATCAAAAGGAACCTTTGTCGCCAGGGCGCGTTGTTTTAAATCAGGTTTAGGCATGGCGCCATCTTCATTATTTAACAGCTGATATGACCAACTTGGCCAACTCCGCTGCGGCATTGGGACGGCCCTGTCCGCGTGCTGCGGTTGCTGCCGATTTAAGCCAGTTCGAATCATTTAGTCTTGCCTCCAAGGTAGATTTCACACGCTCTGGCGTAAACTCTGATTCAGGCAAAATATCAGC
>CAYYMI010000043.1:0-18938 GCA_964472905.1 uncultured Hellea sp.
TGCAGGGGTAAATATCCCGACAAATAAGCGCGTAACAATCGCGCTACGTTACATTCATGGTATTGGCCCGGCCAAAGCCCAGAGTATTTGCGAAGCTGTTGGCATCGCCTCTGAGCGCCGCGTTCAGGATTTGACAGATCAAGAGATTCTCCAAATTCGTGAAACAATTGATGCGAACCATCAGGTGGAAGGTGACCTTCGCCGTGAAAACGGGCAAAATATCAAACGCCTTATGGATATGGGTAATTATCGCGGCCTAAGACATAGGCGTGGTCTTCCAGTGCGTGGTCAGCGTACGCATACAAATGCACGGACGCGTAAAGGTCCAGCCAAGGCAATCGCCGGTAAAAAGAAGTAGGATAGTAAGATGGCAAAAGAACCAGGCCGCGTTCGCCGCGCCGACCGGAAGAATATTACTTCTGGCGTCGCCCATGTGAACTCTACATTTAACAATACAATGATTACGATCACTGACGCCCAAGGCAATACTGTTGCCTGGTGTTCAGCTGGCGCCATGGGCTTTAAAGGCTCACGTAAGTCAACGCCATATGCAGCCCAAGTCGCAGCTGAAGAAGCTGCGCGCAAAGCGGCTGAGCACGGCATGAATACGTTAGAGGTTAATGTAAACGGACCGGGCTCAGGACGAGAGTCTGCTGTGCGAGCTCTACAAGCTGCGGGTTACACGATTACGACTATCCGTGACGTAACGCCTATTCCGCATAATGGATGCCGTCCACCAAAACGTCGCCGCGTATAACGGCTTCAAATTTTCCTCATTATTGGTGGGGATTTATCAGGTGTAGCTTTGGCTCCGCCGCAGAACATAAAGAGGTCACACTGTGATTGAAAAAAATTGGCAAGAATTAATCCGTCCTATCAATCCCGAGATTGAGCCAGGGCGTGACCCAGAGCGTAAAGCTATTGTAACGGCTGAACCACTAGAGCGCGGCTTTGGAATGACTTTAGGGAATGCACTTCGCCGTGTATTGCTGTCATCACTTCAGGGCGCGGCTGTGTCTGCGGTTCAAATTGATGGTATCGTGCATGAGTTCACATCTATTCCGGGTGTTCGCGAAGATGTAACGAACATCGTCCTAAATTTAAAAGGCCTCGCCGTCCGCATGCATGCGGAAGGCCCAAAGAAACTTCTGCTTCGTAAATCAGGTGCAGGTCCTGTCACTGGCGCTGATATTGAAGAAACTGCCGATGTAGAAATTTTGAATAAAGACCACGTTATCTGCACAGCTGATGAAGGTGCAGATATCCGTATGGAGCTGACTGTGACTACGGGTAAAGGCTATGTCCCTGCTGCGGCCTCGCGCCCAGAAGACGCGCCTATCGGCCTAATCTCTATCGACGCGCTCTATTCACCTGTCAAACGTGTTGCTTACCGCGTGGAAGATACACGTGAGGGTCAGGTTCTTGATTATGATAAACTTATCATCGACATCGAAACCAATGCGGCTGTAACGCCTGAAGACGCTGTTGCTGTTGCTGCGCGTATTCTCCAAGATCAGTTCCAGGTCTTTGTGAACTTTGATGATCCTGAAGACATTGGACGCGGCGAAGAGAAGCCTGAACTTGACTTTAACCCGGCGCTTCTGCGTAAGGTTGATGAACTTGAGTTGTCAGTGCGGTCTGCGAACTGCCTCAAAAACGATAATATTGTTTACATCGGTGACCTTATTCAGAAATCCGAAGCTGAAATGCTCCGTACACCTAACTTTGGCCGTAAGTCATTGAACGAGATTAAAGAAGTGCTTGCTGCTATGGGTCTACATCTTGGGATGGACGCGCCAAACTGGCCACCAGAAAACATCGAAGAACTTGCAAAGAAATATGACGACCACATTTAGGTCGATTGAAAAGATAAAAGGATAAAGCCATGCGTCATAAAATGGCCCATCGTAAACTCAACCGGACAGCTTCACATCGTAAAGCTATGTTCGCAAATATGGCCTCTAGCTTGATTGAGCACGAGCAAATCGTAACAACATTGCCTAAAGCCAAAGAGCTTCGACCAATTGTCGAAAAACTTGTCACGCTTGCAAAAAAGGGTGATCTTAACAGTCGTCGTTTGGCGATTGCGCGTACACGCAATAAAGAGATGTCCAAGAAGCTCTTTGATGTTCTCGGACCGCGTTACAAAGATCGTCAAGGTGGATATATCCGTATTATGAAAGCTGGATTTCGTTATGGCGATAATGCACCCATGGCTGTGATTGAATTTGTTGACCGGGATGAAAGCGCAAAAGGCGCAGTTGATCACGCCAAAAAAGAAACTGAAGACGCCTAACATCATTAGAACTTTAAAAAAGCCGCCTTTTAAGGCGGTTTTTTTTTATATCCATTTCAAATATACACTATTTTTCTTGATTTTATAGGGTAAACGAAAGTGAATGAACCCATTTCAATGCTGTGACTATTCAAGCGCTGCAAAATAGGTTATGCAAGTAATTGCATATAGTCTCCGGAGGACACCTAATGGTTCAGTTAATCGTGAATGGCGCAACTCAAAAAATTGATATTGACCCCGAAACACCCGTATTATGGGCTGTTCGAGAACAGTTAGGACTTGTAGGGACAAAATTTGGATGTGGGGCATCACTTTGTGGGGCCTGCACGGTTCACCTAGATGGCGAGCCTATTCGTTCTTGTGTAACGCCATTATCTGCCGCTGAAGGTAAAGAGATTACGACAATTGAAGGCATTAAAAGCGCTGACGGAACACTCCACGCTGTACAAGAGGCATGGATCAAACATCAAGTTCCGCAATGCGGCTATTGTCAATCAGGACAGATTATGTCGGCCGTCGCTTTATTAAAGGAAACGCCTAATCCAACGGATGAGGATATTGATACAGCGATGGCAGGTAATGTCTGTCGGTGCGGAATGTATACGCGCATAAAAGCGGCGATCAAAACCGCGGCGAAGGAGGCTTAAGATGAGTACTCTTTCGAAAGCAGAAAAAAAAGCGGCTAAAAAAGAAAAGCGAGCCAATGAAAGCCGTGGCCGCAAATGGACTCGGCGCGGTTTCATCGGGGCAGGGTCGGTTGCAGGACTAGCGGTCGGCGGAGCGCTTGTCGTAGGGATCGCTATTCGACCCGGGGACCGTACGGATAAACTCGCAACAATGGTTACTGAAGGCAATGAGCAGCTCCTGACGTCATGGGTGAAGGTTTCGCCAGATAATACGGTTACGGCCATTATCCCTCATGGAGAAATGGGGCAGGGCGTGCATACAGCCCTGTCTGCTATGTTAGCCGAAGAGATGGAAGCGGACTGGCACAAGATGGAAATTATGGAAGCGCCGGCTGAAATGGATTTCACGAATTTTGAATTGGTTCGGGAGTTTCTTCTCGGAGATAAGAATATACCCAAAATTTTATTCGATACAGTGAACGGCGTAACCCTCACAGTCGCCAAAGCTATGAAGCTTTACCAGATTACGGGCGGCTCTTTATCTGTACGGTCCACGGGCGTAGGCGGTATGTTGACGGCGGGCGCAGCTGCTAAGGAATTGCTCTTGGATGCTGCGGCCAAGCAGTGGGATGTTCCTGTAGCTGAGCTTCGCGCTGCAAAAAGCTATATCTATCACGATGGGTCAAATCAATCAGCACCCTTTGCAGCCTTTGCAGAAGTTGCCGCGACGATGAAACCGAACATGCACCCAACATTAAAGCCTCGTAGTGACTACAAACTAATTGGACAAAGCCTGCCCCGCGTCGATATTCCGTCCAAAGTCGATGGAACGGCAAAATTTGGTATCGATGCGCAGGTCGAAGGTATGAAATATGCCACAGTCATGGCCGCGCCCGTCCATGGTCAAACCGTGGCCAAAATGGATGCATCTGAAGCCAAAGATATGCCGGGCGTGATCGAGATTTATAACATGGATGATTATGTCGCTGTCGTTGCAGAAGGCTATTGGCAAGCGAAGCAAGCCTTAGCCTTGATCGATGTGACATGGTCACAACACGAAACTAATAATGTTGATCAGGCGTCAATTTTTGCACAATATGCGAAAGCTTTGGACACTGGTAAGAAAAAGACTTTAAGCCAAGCCGGAAGTGTTACGACAGCCGAAGCATCTGCCGCCTCCATATATGAGGCCGAGTATCAAGTGCCATATCTTGCCCATGCCTGTATGGAGCCTATCAACGCGACAGCTTGGGTTCGTGATGGTAAATGCGATCTTTGGACGGGAACCCAAAACCCCTTGGGGACACGTATGACGACTGCGGAAACCCTTGGTTTTGAAGTTGAAAATGTCACTTTGCATACCCATTTTATGGGCGGAGGATTTGGCCGTCGCGCGACGCCGGATTATACGAACCAAGCCGTAAAGATTTCAGCCAAAGCGGGTGTACCGATAAAACTGATTTGGTCGCGCGAAGAAAGCACGCAGCAAGATCATTACCGTCCTTCAGTCTTGGGCCGGTTTAAAGCCGCTCTTGATGATGAAGGCATGCCGATCAGTTGGGAAAGTAATTTCGTTCACAAACTAGACCCGCCTGAGGCGAGCCATATATTTTACGATATTCCGAACCAATCGATTCAATACGCAGAAAGCCCGACGCATATCAGATTAGGGCCGTGGCGATCCGTTGATCATACGCAACACGGTTTTTTCACCGAGAGTTTTATTGATGAGCTTGCGGCTAATGCGAAAATGGATGGTTATGAATTCAGACGGAAACTTATAAAGAATAAACCTCGGCATTTAAAAGTCTTGGATACAGCCGCAAAAATGGCAAATTGGGGCCAAGCCTTACCAGCTGGTCACGCGCAAGGTATTTCTATTACGGATAGTTTTTGGACCATTGTTGCTGAAGTTGTAACGGTCGACATGAGCCAAGGAGAGCCCCGCGTGACGCATGTGGCTTGCGCCGCGGATGCAGGTCTTGCGGTTAATCCTGATGGCTTTAAAGCGCAGATGGAAAGCGGTATTATTTATGGTTTGACGGCGGCTCTTTACGGAGAAATTTCAATTTCTGATGGTGGGGTCGAACAAAGTAATTTCCATGACTATCAAATGGTGCGAATGGATAATGCCCCCGCCATTGATGTGGAAATTATTACGTCTGATGCCCGCATCGGCGGAGCAGGGGAGCCCGGAACGCCTCCGATTTCACCGGCCGTCACGAATGCTATTTTTAAGGCAACAGGCAAGCGTATTCGCAACCTCCCCATTATGAACCATGATTTCGGAGTCGCGAGTTAAGCGCATAGGCATATGCATGCGCAAACATTTTAGATTAGTCTTAGTAGCCGCTTTACTGGTTCTGATATTTTTTGGTGGTCGAACGCTTAAAAGTTTGAACGGACAAGCCCGCTTAGGCGTTGGTTATATGACGAAAATTATCTGTTCTGAGGTTTTCGTGGCTGATCGCGATCGCGACGATGTTTTAAATAATGACTTTCACGGTATTGATTCATTGCTGAGTAAAGTCAAAATTGACATCGATGATAACGATGGAAGTGTTACGGGAAATCTATACGGGCTTGGAAAAACGACGGCCTATTACCGAACAGGACTAGGCTGCGCGATTGCGCCTGATGGACGACCGGAAAGTCTCTCGCTCCAAACATCCACGCCGCCTTTTGAAACCGTGTCACTTAACCTTGCATTGGATGATAATATCCAGACAGCTGTAGAAGCTTTTTTCAAAAATGCTGCGCCAAATGATAATGCCGTGACGCGCGGGGTTGTCGTTCTTAAAGAGGGTAAGATTGTAGGGGAAGGTTACGGTACTGGTTTTGATAAGACGACGCTTCAGCAAAGTTGGTCAATGGCAAAAAGCGTCACACAAGCTCTTATTGGTATCGCCTCGTCTCAAGGCCTTATAATGGTTTCCGAGACTGACTTGTTTGAAAGCTGGGAAGGGGATGAGCGTAAAAAGATTTCGGTCAATGACTTACTCCACATGAATAGTGGTTTGCATTTTACCGAAATTTATAACGATCCAAAATCGACTGTTACAGAGATGTTATTTCAAAGCTCAGATATGGGAGAGCGAGCCTTGAGTGAGCCATTAGAGCATACACCCGGTACTCATTGGTCTTATTCCAGCGGTACGAGTAATATTCTGTCAAAGTTGCTGCGGGAACGATTGGAGACAGCCGGAGAAGATTATCATAGCTTTCCAGCGCGGGAGCTTTTTCATAAAATCGGGATAAAGTCAGCCGTATTTGAGACCGATGCTGATGGTACATTCGTCGGATCATCCTTTCTATATGCGACGGCCAGAGACTGGGCACGGTTGGGACAATTATACCTTAATGATGGTGTTTGGGGGAACTCGCCAATATTACCTAAAGGATGGGTTGATTATGCCCGCAGGCCAGCCATGGAAACGACTCCATATTATGGCGCGCATTGGTGGCTTAATCAGGATCAAGACAAGCTCCCCGATACGTCGAAGGATGTTTATTATATGGGAGGCCATGACGGGCAGTATGTGATCGTTATTCCGTCTAAACAGGCCGTTATTGTGCGGTTAGGGTTACTCAGACCACCGGCTAGTTTTGATACCGACATATATCCTCTGATTAAAGATATATACGACGCGTTATAATGTACTGCATTAAGACCAAGACATGATTATTCCGTCACAAAAACACCTCTTCGATATACCAGATGAGGTCGCCTATCTGAATAATGCTTATATGAGCCCGCTCATGCATAGTGTGGTGGCGGCGATGGAGCAGGGGATTTCGCGTAAAGCCCAGCCTTGGGACTATACATCTGAAGAGTTTTTCACCTATCCTGAAGAGGCTCGAAGACTAGCCGCTCAGATATATGGCGGATCTGCTGACAACATCGCTATCGTTCCATCCGCAAGTTATGGACTCCAGACAGCTGCAAATGCTTTGCCTCTATCACAAGGGCAAAAGGTTTTAGTGCTCGAGGATCAATTCCCGTCCAATATATACCCGTGGCAAGACCGGGCGCGCAAAGTTGGCGCAGAGGTTATTATTCTACCTACGCCCCAAAATGATGATTGGACGCAGGTGCTTTTGGCCGCCATTGACGCACAAACGGCGATTGTGGCTATTCCGCAAACACATTGGGCGAGTGGGGTGACGATTGACTTAAAGCAGATACGCAGAGCTCTTGATGATGTGGGAGGAGCATTGGTGCTTGACCTTACACAATCATTAGGCGCGCAGCCTTTTAATGCGTTGGATATAAGGCCAGATTTTGCCGTTACAGCCACCTATAAATGGATGATGGGGCCATATTCGATGGGGTTTTTATATGTGGACCCTAAATGGCATGGCGCAGAGCCCTTAGAACATAATTGGATGAACAGGGCAGGCAGTGAAGATTTTACAGGTCTGACGAATTACCAAGAGGCGTTTCAACCCGCAGCTCGTCGTTTTGATATGGGTGAAAAGTCAAATCCGGCCCAGCTATTAGGAGCGTCTGCGGCCATGCGGCAAATTCTGGATTGGGGCGTCGATAATATCGCGCAAACACTTAAGGCGAAAACGGACTATATTGCGAAGGAACTGACGGGGAACCTTATGACGCCGATTGAGCGTAATCTGCGCGCGCCTCATTATTTGGGCCTTCGGTTTTCTGGCGGTATTCCTGCTGGCCTCGCGGCTTCATTGGCAGAGGATAATATCTACGTCTCTGTACGAGGTCCCGCCATGCGGGTAACGCCTCATCTTTATTCAACTGAGGCGGATATTGCCCGCCTTATAAAGGCCTTAAAAGCAATTTAACCTGTAATTCACAGATGCGGCGGCGCGAATCTTGCTGTATAAAACGCGCGTGAATTAATGGAGGGTGTTATGTGGACACGAACTTTAACAATTTTGGGATTAGCTGCAGGAATGTTAGCGACCGCGCCAGTCGCTCAGGCGCAATTTGGGGATTTATCACCTGTCTTACTTGTAGAATCAGGACCATCAGATAATCCAGAATATCGCCGAATGATCTTTGTAAAATTTCTATCTGGGTCTCATGTCAGTGTGAATTACAAAGCCTATAATAGGACAGAATTTAAGCAGGTTCCAAATACGACACCTCGTGACGTTATTACGGCTTGCGCGAATGGCGCGGCGACAACGCTGCGGGAAATACGCTCTTTTGAACGGGATGAAGCCCGCGCGCAACGATCTGGCCAAGCCCCGAAGGTTGTTCGGTTTTGTATTAAAAATGTTCAAAACTGGGAAGGCGGTAATCGCAATAAATATTTAGACCCCATTTTTGAAGGATTACCTCACGCGGCCTCGCTCAAATATTAGGGTCATTAAACCTGCTTTATAGCCCGCTCCTTGAGCGGGCTTTTTTGTGCATATGAAATTTCGCTCATTTTCTGCCAATGCGGGTTGGTATTGCCATCAAGAGACCCTAAATAGAGGCGTATGAAAAGGCAGATATTATCTCTATTGGGCGGCGTTTTGGTTCTAGTCGGAGCCCCCGCATCAAATGCGCAGTTCTTAGACGGTGTTACGCCCCAGCGTGTTGTCCCAAGCTCTAACGCGCAGGTTCAGCTCTCTTATTCACCTGTGGTCAAACAGACGGCACCTGCCGTGGTCAATGTTTTTACATCACGAACCGTGCGTGCGCGATCTCGAAGCTCATTCTTTGATGAAATGTTCGGCTTTGGCCGCGCGCCTCAGGAACGTACACAAAGCTCTCTCGGGTCGGGTGTTATCGTTCGTGAGAGCGGCATAATTGTTACGAATGCCCATGTTGTTAAAGGGGCCGATGAGCTAAAGATTGTTCTTAATGATCGTCGCGAATTTCCAGCCGAGGTTATTGCGCAAGATGAAGAGATCGATGTTGCCGTCTTAAAGATTGATACTAAGGGCGAACGTCTGCCGAGCTTGTCCATCCAAAGTGATGGTGATCTGGAAATCGGGGATATTGTTCTCGCTATCGGCAATCCTTTTGGTGTTGGCCAAACCGTGACAAGCGGAATAGTCTCAGCTTTAGGCCGAACGAATGTGACAGATGTTTCCAGTTTTATTCAAACCGATGCTGCGGTCAATCCGGGTAATTCGGGAGGCGCTTTGGTTAATTTGACGGGGGAACTTATTGGCGTAAACACAGCTATTTTCTCTCGCTCAGGCGGCTCTAACGGGATTGGGTTTGCTATTCCAGCAGAGTTAGTGGCTCGGGCGGTTGACAGTGCCATATCCGAAGGCCGCATTGTTCGGCCGTGGATTGGGGCTCGGACAGATGCTGTAGACTCGACGATGGCTTTGGCGTTGGGACTCGACCGGTCCAAAGGCGCTGTTATTAATGATGTTTACCCCGATGGTCCTGCGGATAAAGCCGGACTTAAAAAAGGCGATGTTATACTTTCGGTCGATGGAACGGCGGTCAATGATGATAGCGGTCTACGGTTTAAATTGGCTACACTACGCCGGGGACAAAATTCAAAGGTTAAAATTTGGCGAAATGGACGCGAACGTACTTTCGATGTGAGAGCTGATACTCCGCAAGAAACCCCTGTGCGCGATGAACGTACATTAGAAGGCTTTCATCCTATTGACGGGGCTGTGGCCGTTAATATGAGCCCAGCATTGGGGGAGGAATTAGGGTTCGACCCCTATGTCCGAGGCGTTATGATCTTGAAAGTCGAACGCGGCAGCGCCGCGAATTATAATCGCTTGCGGCCAGGAGATTTCATAGTTGATATTAATGGTGATGAGGTTACGTCGGCCCGTCAGCTCGAAGCGCTTTTATTATCAGCAGATGATGATACGGAATGGAATATCTCGGTGGATAGAAATGGCCGAATTGGCGTTTTGCCTGTCCGTTATATGCCACGCGAAAACTAGTTTTATTTTACGCTGATATCTCTTGCGCTAACGACTTTTTGCGAAACAAAATTAACGCTATCCCGAATAATGTCATCAGACCCCCTATAAGGAGTTGTATCGTAAGGGCTTCATTTAATATCAGGATGCTACCAATGACAGCTATAACAGTCGTCATTAAACCAGTTGTCGATACTACATAAATTGGAAGTCTTTGTATAAGCCAATAATAGCTGGAATGGGCGACGATGGATACGAGTATAGAGGAATAAAGAAGAGCTAACCCAAAGTTTAATCTGGTGTCTTCCGAAAAAGCCGTGGTTTGATTGTCCTCTAGAGCTAAACTTAAAGGCCAAAGAACGGCTGTTCCGACAACTGAAAACCAAGCGAGTAACTGGAGCGGGCCAACGCCTTTGACAACTTTAATTAAAACGGCCCCAACGGCCTCACTCATAGCGGCACATGCGATTAACATCACGCCGAGTACAAATCTTGGGCCGGCAACTTCGTCAGGTGCTGCGCTTGTCAGAATGATAACGCCGATAAAGGCTAATGCGATCCCGACGGCCTTATAGACGCCAATTTTATCCTTAAACACGATCATTGATAATATGATTGAAAATGGAACGAATAGCTCAATTGTAATTGCGGCTGCGGACGCTGTTGTCATTTCAAGCGCTGGAAACATGAAAGCATAATTCAGCGCGCCATATCCGAGGCCTGCCCCTAAAATATGTGGCATATACCCTTTATGCCATTTTAATTTTGGTAAAAGTAAAAGAGCGACAATGCTCATTCTAAGCGCGGCGTAAAATAAAGGTTCCGCTGTGGCCCCTATCGTCAATTTCATGACAATGAAGTGCAGTCCCCAGATGAGGCAAACCATGAATAAAACGCCAAACTCTTTGATCGACATTGTGTGTCTCCTCCAGTCTGGCTATGACGGTATTGAAGAGGTATTTCTATGGTAAAGTTAAATGTATTATCGGCAAGTTTAAACCGTGTTGCGCCTTCGGCAACCATGGCGGTTACTCAGACCGCACGCGATATGAAGGCTGCTGGAGTTGATGTCATTGGACTGGGCGCCGGAGAGCCCGATTTTGATACACCAGATCACATTAAAATGGCAGCTATAAAGGCTCTTCATGAAGGTAAGACAAATTACACAAATGTTGACGGAATTCCTGAGCTGAAAGCCGCGATTACAGCTAAATTCAAGCGCGATAATAATTTGCATTATGATGTGTCGCAAATCAATGTTTCGCCAGGCGGGAAACCCGTTATTTTTAATGCCTTTATGGCGACCTTAAACGAAGGGGATGAAGTTATTATACCTGCGCCGTGTTGGGTGTCTTATCCTGAGATGACGAAATTATGCGGAGGCGTTCCAGTCATCGTGTCTTGTGACATGGCAAGCGGCTTCAAAATTACAGCGGAGCAGTTAGAGGCGGCGATTACGCCTAAAACGCGTTGGTTAATGTTAAACTCACCGTCCAACCCGACGGGTGCGGCTTATAGTTATTCTGATCTGAAAGTCCTCTCGGAAGTCCTACTGAAGCATCCACGCATTATGATTCTCACGGATGATATCTATGAGCATGTTGTCTATGATGGATTTAAGTTTGCGACGATAGCTGAGGTTGAACCTACTCTTTATGCCAACACACTAACAATGAATGGACTGTCTAAGGCCTATGCAATGACAGGGTGGAGAATTGGGTATGCCGGCGGTCCAGAGTGGCTTATCAAAGCTATGGCAAAGGTCATGAGCCAGTCCACATCTAATCCGACATCTATATCGCAATGGGCGGGGGTTACGGCTTTAAACGGGCCTCATGATTTTATAGGCAAACGCAACATAGAATTCTCAAACCGCCGTGATGTAATTGTTTCAAGTCTCAATCAAGCGGCAGGCTTAAACTGCGCGGTACCGAATGGTGCTTTTTATGTTTACCCCGATTGTAAGGGCGTCATCGGAAAGACATCAAAGGCAGGACATAAGATCAAAAGCGATACTGATTTTGCGCAAGCCTTATTAAAAGAAGCCCATGTTGCCGTTGTTCCGGGAAGTGCGTTTCATGGAGCTCCGCATTTTAGAATTTCCTATGCGACCTCTCTGGATCAGCTTGAAGAGGCAGGGGCAAGGATTAACCAGTTTTGCGCAGAGCTAAAATAAATAGAGTTATGATAAATCAAGCTACAGCTTCAATTTGAACCGCATCATCAATCCATATTTCGAGTTTATTTAAAAGATCGACCTGCTTGACGGGTTTTGTTAAATAATCATCCATGCCAGCCTGTAAGCAAGTTTCTTTATCATTTTTAAGCGCGTGACCTGTCAGAGCAATGATTGGAATACGGGTTAATTGCCGGGATTTTTGATAGGCAAAAATCAATTTACTCGCCTCGTATCCATCCATAACTGGCATGGATATATCCATAAATATAGCTGAGAACCGTGAAGGGTTTTCTTTATATATTTCGACAGCTTCTTTGCCATTATTCACAAATACAGGTTTATAGGCGCTATCTTCTAGCATCAGCCTGACAACGTCTTGATTGAGAGAAATGTCTTCAGCCACTAAGATTTCAGTTTTGGGTGTTTTGTTCTCATTAGATGATATTTTCTCTCTCTTGAGGGATGTTTGATTATTTTCATCAACGGCTTGAGATATGGTTTGAGAGATTGAGTCAAATAGCTTTTGTTCTCTTACGGGTTTCATCAAATAAGAATTGATACCAATTTTGGATAAGTCTTGATTTGATAACGGTTGGTTACACGATGATAACATTATTATAGGGCTGTTACCTAAAGTACTGTTATTTGATATTATAGTCGCGAGCTCTTCACCGTTCATGCCTGGCATAAGATAATCGAGCAAAATTATGTTGTATGGTTGCCTTTGTTCACTTTTATCTTTTAATAGGGTCAGGGCTTCGACCCCGTCCTTCACACTGTCTACGTTTAGGCCCCATCCTCGTAATTGTTCCGTTAAAACTAATCTATTGGTTTCAATATCATCAATAATTAATGCACGTTTTCCTTCAATAGTCGCGATATCAAATTGTTGAACGACGCTATTTTTATCAATGGGAAGAGGAATTTTAATATTAAACCTGGAACCTTCACCCAGCGTCGACTCCGCAAAAATACGGCCACCCATCATTTCTACAATTGCTTTAGAGATGGAAAGACCAAGACCAGTTCCGCCATAAACACGAGTTGTACTATTATCGGCTTGCGTAAACTTATTAAAGACACCCTCTAATTTATTTGCGTCAATACCAATCCCTGTATCTTTTATGCTGATATCTACGATTGATATATTATTGCGAGTAGAGGCAATTTTGACGTCAATTGTGATGTATCCATTTTCTGTAAATTTTATCGCGTTGCCCACGAGATTGGTTAGTACCTGTTTCAGTCTGCCCGCATCTCCTATAAAGCTCTGCCCAACACTTGTGGGGTAGTTGATAATTAGTTCTAGATTTTTCTCCTGAGCCTTAGGATTTAAAATGGATGTGACGTCATTAACGGCCGTCTTTAAATCAAATGGTTCAGGTACTAAATCAAAGGCGCCAGCTTCAATTTTAGAAAAATCTAATATGTCATTTATTATTCTTAAAAGATCCGATGCAGAATTATTAATAACGTTCAAAAAGTCCTTTTGCCGGTCTGTTGTTACGGTATTGGCGAGTAATTCGGCCATACCTAAAATACCATTCATAGGTGTACGTATTTCGTGACTCATATTCGCTAAGAATTCAGATTTAGCCTTAGAGGCGGCAATAGCTTCATCTTTAGCTTGAGTAAGCTCTTGTGCTATTTTACGCTCTTTTTCAGTGTTAATGACAAAGGCTCTGATTTGAGTGGGTTTTCCATCTTTATCGCGGACAACATCACCAACCGTTTTACCCCAGACGTAAGTCTCGGTTTGCGTTAATAAACGTGACGTAAATGTAAAACTATCATTATTTTGGGATGCGCTTTTTAAAGCGGTTCGGGCAAGGGCTCTGTCGTCTGGGTGTATCACGGAAAAAATACCACCGCCTTTTTTAAGCCTTTCATTATAGTCTTTCGGCAGGGTGAATTTTAAACCCGTACTTAATTTGTAGGTTTTGGATGCCACATCATATATCCAATACCCGGCCTTTCCTAAGGCTAGAGCTATATCCAGAAGTCGGTCCTTCTCAACGATTTCAGTGACATCTGTGGCCATAGAAACCGTATATCCATTATCCAGCGTTTTTCGCGTAAATCGTTGAGTCGTGCCATTTCCTAGTTCGACTAAAGTTGAGATGTTTTCAATATTGTTCTTTTGTCTTTCTAAATGCTCTTGGGCCGAAAGTTTATTTCTTTCCATGATTTCTGGTGTCATGAGACCACTGGCCATCATGAGATCATGACATTTCGAAAGTGGATCACCGACCGATAGGTCATCTGGGCATATATCTAGACTCTCATAAACGAGATTGCTGATAAATTGGTAATTCAAATCTTCGTCAAGAATACTGACGCCGATATCCAAATTGTCGCAAAGCATACGTAAAAACGCTTTGTCGTGTCCTGATTGAATTTTTTTGTTGTAATAGTCCCGGGAATTTTTTGACACTGTTTCCCTCCAGATGTCTATTATTATTGTCCCACGTGCGGGTTATGATGAAATAAAGTTAATAAAATCGAAAAAAAACCAGGCTCTCGGTAAAACCGGGCCTGGTTAAAGTCTTCGCAAAACATTCGGGGAGGAATTATTCGCGGTCTAAAAGAACACAGGCCACAGAAAGGGGAGGACGTCGCCGTGTGTCATGAAGCCTAAATAAGGATTTTATTCGCAATTTGAACATAGGGTTTCGCAGATTTGCTATGCATTTATGCATAAGTGGCTGTTTATGTTTCTGCGTCCCAATTTTTTGTGACGCGCATCAGGAACTCTCGAAACACTTTAGCTTTTACAGAGCCGCGTAATTCCGCAGGATAAACAAAAAAGACATCAAAGGGATCACCGCGCAATTGAGGCAGAACCCTGACGAGCCGTCTGGACATCGCGGTCATATAATCTGGAATCCCGACCAAACCAATCCCGGCTTCGGCGGCGCGCATAATGCCGTGTAGATTATTAACAGACATAACAGGTTTACGCGGCTTGCCGTCATGACCTGCGCCTGCGGTTAAGACCCAATTCGCGCTATGTAGATTTTTAGGAATAAGATCGCCAAAGGCAACAATGTTGTGATTATCCAAATCCTCAGCCGATGTGGGCGCGCCGTGTTTGGCCAAATAGGCATGGGAAGCATAAAGGCTTTGTGAAATCGAGCCAAGCCTACGTTCAATTACATCGCCTTGGCTCGACGGCCAAGGGCGTAGCGCGCAATCAACATCAAAGCTCAAGAGGTCATGTTCTTCATCTTCAAGAATAAGCTGAACATCTATTTCGGGATAGGCCGCGATAAATTCCGGCAAGACCGATGTTAGCCAATTTGACCCTAAGGAAATAGGTGTCGAGACCCGCAAACTGCCTTGCGGTTTATTGCGGCTATCGACCACAGAGGCTTGCGCCAAGGCGACTTTATGGGCCATGTCATGGGCTGTATGGTAGAGAATCCGGCCTTGCTCGGTCAGGGTCAGGCCGCGGGCGTGACGATGAAAGAGCGGTGTATCGAGGCTCTCTTCAAGGGCCGTAATCTGCCGCGAAACAGCCGATTGAGAAATACGCAGAAGCTCCGCCGCCGCTGTCAAAGAGCCCGTCTCTGCTGCGGCATGAAAGGTTTTCAGCTTATCCCAATCGAGCGTATCCATATGATCCTATTCGGCTGCCTCAGCCATCTCGTGCTGCTCGGTTAAAAACCGCTCGGCTTCTAGGGCGCCCATACAGCCAAGCCCCGCCGCGGTTACCGCTTGTCTGAATGTTTCATCCGAGACATCGCCGGCGGCGAAGACGCCGGGAATATTCGTCGCCGTACTATCTGGCGCGGTGGTAATATAGCCGCCGCCATTCATGTCTACATGACCTTTAAAGACTTCGGTGGCGGGTTTGTGCCCGATGGCAATAAAGACGCCGTGGGTTGGACGGTCATAAACGTCGCCCGTCTTTTTATTTTTCAAGCGAACCCCTGTCACGCCCATGGGGTTTTCATCGCCTAGAATTTCCTCAAGCGTTGTATCCCAGAGGATTTCGACTTTTTCGTTCTTGAAAAGCCGGTTTTGCAAAATTTTCTCAGCCCGCAATTTATCGCGCCGATGAACAACCGTTACGCGCGAGGCAAAATTGGTCAAAAACAAAGCTTCCTCAACCGCGGTATTACCGCCGCCGACCACAACAACTTCTTTGCCGCGGTAAAAGAACCCGTCACAGGTCGCGCAGGCCGAAACGCCAAAGCCTTGGAATTTCTCCTCAGACGGCAAACCAATCCATTTGGCCTGTGCGCCCGTGGCGATAACAACCGCGTCGGCCGTATAGGTTTTGCCGCTATCGCCGTTCATCACGAAGGGCCGTACGGTAAAATCGACATCAATGATGGTATCTTCGTAAAAGCTTGTCCCGAATTTCAGGGCATGTTCTTTGAATTTCTCCATAAGTTCCGGCCCCTGAATTTCAGGAAAGCCCGGATAGTTCTCAACTTCGGTTGTAATCGTCAATTGCCCACCAGGCTGTAATCCTGCCACCATGCCGGGTTCAAGCATCGCCCGCGCCGCATAAACGGCGGCGGTATAACCAGCAGGGCCAGACCCGATAATCATGACTTTGTGGTGGATAGTGTCTGACATATGAAAAGCCTGAATTGAGTGAGGTATAAGATCAGACCTACATAGGAAGCACAGGAGAGATTCGCAATAGACTCGTGACTTAAGATAATCAGTAAGAGTCCTGTCCAACCAGGATGCAAAATCCAGCCAAGATGAAAAAATATTGTGAATGTTATCCTATTTGAGGCGGTTGGAACATTTATTGCATCTAAATCCACACAAGAAAGTAAGGTGGATTAAATGAGCAAAGCCGTTGGAAATATCCAGGATTGGCGTACAGGAATATCGATAATCGTGCCAACTTTCCGAAGGCCAGAGGGACTTAAAAACGCACTTGAAAGCTTGAAACATCAAAATGACGGCGGCAGAGCACTTGAAATCGTTGTCTCTGATAATGATCCAGAAGGATCCGCTGGGGTTTATGTCAATACCTTTGCCTCTCACGTTAGTTTTCCTGTCATTTATGTGCATGCAACCCAGCCCGGCGTGGCCAATGCCCGTAATATCGCGTTAGAAACAGCCCGCGGGCGATATCTTGCCTTTTTGGATGATGATCAAATTGCTAGCGAAAACTGGCTTGAAGGGTTGATGACCGTCATGAGTGACCACGGTGCGGGTCTGGCCTTTTGTCCGACTTTTGCCCAAAGCGAGAAATCGATTAAATTCAAACCGCAATGTCTAGAATTTTTCACACGCGATATCCACAAAACAACTGATGGCTTGGTTGACCAATTTTTTGGCTGCGGAAATTCAGTCCTTGATCTTGAAAAATGTAACCTGCCTTCGCCGCCCTTTAGCCCCGCCACAAATGAGACAGGCGGAGAAGATGATCTGCTATTCTCTAAACTTCGGTCCGAAGGCACATTGATTGCTTGGACGAATAAAACCCATGCCAAGGAAAATGTTGAAAATTGGCGCATGTCGCATGATTATATCCGCGTACGCAGTTTTGCCTATGGGCAGGGGCCAAGTCGTATCTGCGCCGATAACTCTGATGTGATCGGCTTGATGAAATGGTCAATTATCGGATTGATGCAGGTCTGTGTTTATGGACCATTATCCATGATCAGCAAATTACTCGGTCATAAAAGCTATATGCGCTTTATGCGCAAAGCCGTCGAAGGGGCAGGTAAAATGTTATGGTATGAAAAGTTCAGGCCTAAAATTTATGGGGCAACCGCTCTTAAAGCGCAAATGAACCGCGAAAATGACCTTGATAGCGATACAGATATTGCGGTTCAGCCTGTCATTGAGGAGATCCCTCTTAAAAAGGCGTCTTAAATTTGGAGAAGTCTCTTCAAGATAATTCAAGCCATGAGTCATTGTTCACACGGAAAATAGATTCCGAGTGTTCGTCAAGCTTTCGTTATTGCGTGTGAATTCGTTCACTCGCTTTGAGGGCTCCAGAGTTTGGCGAGGGACGTGCCGCGAGTGAACTAGGGTGGTTTAAACAGGCGCTCATACTGCGCCGTGCCGAGAAATTCGGGCAGGGGGAGGAAATCTTCTTCCACTGTTTCCTCATCATCGTCTTCTTCTTCTTCCCTAGGACTTTCAAGAGCAACGCTTGGCGAGTCCGAGATAACATCGGTATTGTCCTCTTCTGCCTTATCCATACGCGCCGCCGCAATGAACTCAAAGGGCGAGACACTGGCAGGGCCAATTTGTGGTCTATAAACGGGCACAGCGTTGTAATTATAATCGCTGATGGTGAGCTGGGTATAAATCACAGCCTTGCGCGGCTGACCCGATGACAGATTCGCAGAGAGGCGCGGGAGCGGCGCCAGACGGAACTGACCCTCACGGTCCATCTTAAACGGGTCGCGATATGTGCCTTGGGGCGCGCAGGCTTTGGCACAGAGGCGGGCATGGGCTTTGAGCGCTTCGGACTGCGCGACGCGCTCAGGACTTCTCCACCAGACGGGCTCACTCTGGACAGGGCGTACCCGCCGCTGTGAGGGCAGCCGCCCCTCAAGCCGCATCAGCCGTGTTATCCATAAGCCTAATTTATGACGTCCGCCCAGCTCTCGCAGCACGCGGTTGCGCCATTGTGGATTGAGGAGCATTCTCAGTTTCAAATCGACATGATGATTATGCATCTTGGCCTTAATCAAAGCCCGCACCACAGTGCCGATTTTTCGCGAGGCTGCGGGCATGCGCCGATAAGCCCCCGCGATCCGTAAAGCCTCAAACCCCGCAATCGCTGCCATATACAGCGCCGCAAGGGGCGCAATATCAATGCGGCGTAAGGCGTTCAGAGATGTGTTTGGATGTGTAAATAAATAAGTCATACCCCCTGATAAGGGCGTCTGAGTTATTGAGGATTAAGTTTATTGGTTTTTGTAATGTCCGCTAATCCCCTGCGGTTTCAACTGGTCGTCGCAACACATTGGCTGAACCGTTCAGCCGGTGT
>CAYYMI010000044.1:0-18519 GCA_964472905.1 uncultured Hellea sp.
GCTCCTGCCGTATCGACGAAAGATATAACGGGCAGATTAAACCGCTCTGCCATATCCATAAGCCGAACGGCTTTCCGGTAGCCTTCTGGTTGAGCCATGCCAAAATTATGTTTCAAACGGGTTTCTGTATCGGTACCTTTTTCATGTCCCATGACCATAACGGATTGACCGCGAATTTTTCCGAGTCCTCCTAAAAGCGCATGATCATCACCAAATTTACGGTCCCCAGAAAGCGGCGTATAATCACTAATGAGGCCTTCTACATATTCGCTAAAATGAGGCCGCCCTGGATGCCGCGCCACTTGTGTTTTTTCCCATGGACCAATTTTTTTATAGAGCTTTTTAAGCTCATCGCGAGATTTATCCCGCAAAGCAGATACACCTTCAGCCGCTTCGCCATCACTGGCAATTAAAGCTTCAATTTTACTATCGAGCTGCGCGACGGGGCGTTCAAAATCAAGATAAGTCCGTACCATAAAATATGGGTTCCTTTACCAGCGGGGCACCATAACGATGTGAAATAGGAGGTAAAGTCCTAAAGCTTCCATGTAGATTCGCTAATTTCATGTCCATAACGTTGAACGAAACGCCGTTTAATGCGTCGAATCCAGTTTTTTTCATCTTTGAGAGTCATCCCTTCAGCCAAAATAACCGTTTCGGTAAAAACTTTAGATGTCAGCATTTTTCCATTTTCAATAAGGTCTGCGCCTTTGATCCCTGCGCAAAAATCCCATTCCGCACAAAGCTCACCTAGCAAGATATCAAGATCATCCGCCAAATTGGGGTGGTAAAGTGTTTTTCGGGCCATAATTTACGTCGCAAGCGGATGTTTGGTTTCGACTAATTCACGCATACGTTCATCAAGAATATGCGTATAAATTTGTGTCGTCGAAATATCAGCGTGTCCTAATAAGGTTTGTACGGACCTGAGATCTGCCCCGCGCGCTAAAAGATGAGTGGCAAAGGCATGGCGTAAAACATGCGGAGACACTTTGGCAGCATTTAACCCAGCATCACGAGCCTTATCTTTTAGCATTTGTGCAAAGCGTTCCCGGGTTAAATGTCCATGTTTCGAGGCACTTGGAAATAAAAAGGCTTTCGCTCTATCTTTCGCGATGACTTGGCTTGGCAATGTTTCGTCTCGAACAGATAGCCACTTACCAATCGCGCTTTGTGCCGCGCCAGTTAAAGGTACTAAGCGCTCACGCCCGCCCTTACCTTTTATCATCAAGCATCCATCTCGGCGGCCAACAGCATTGGTTTTCAATGTGACGAGTTCTGTAACTCTCAACCCGCCTGCATAAAGAATTTCAAGCAAACACAGAAACCGAATACCTTTTGTTGAGCCGTCTTTTTCCGCAGATTGGAATAGAGCATCAACATTAGCTTCTGACAAAACCTTAGGCAAAGACCGCCCTTGTTTAGGGCCTCGCAAGCTGTGGGCCGGATTATCTGTCCGCAGGCCTTCGGTTTGAAGAAAGAGACAAAACTGCTTGAGCGCTGATAGTTTTCGGGCAGCTGTAGACGGCGCAAGCCCTTGTTTAGCCCAAGCCGCAAGGACAGCCTCTAAGCTGCCCGTCCCAACAGACAATAAATCCCTCTTAGCTTTAGCTACAAGATGAGCCCAATCTTCCAAATCCCGTTTATAAGCAGAAAGCGTATTGTCTGACGCGCCCCGTTCAGCGCTCATCATTTCCAAAAACAACTCAATGGCCTGAGAGCTATTCAATTGAGCGCTATTCATTTGGGCTACTCACTCATAAGGCTGATAAAAAATCTTCTGCGGCCAAACGCCCTGCAAATTGCGGCAAACCAGCAACGCTCAAGGCTTCAATGACAGCGGCCAAAGATCGATCATCCAGTGGCGATTTATCAATAATGATAGCGGCCCTTAATGCCGTTTCAGCCCGAGAGCCAGCTTTGGCAGCTGATACCAAACCCAATATGTCTCCAGCTTTAACAGCGCTGCCAACGCCATTGCCTGTTCCCTCAAGGGCAAGCGCAGCATTACCTGACAGGCGAGCGCCCATTGCAGTGGCAATAAATGTATCTCTGACCGCGCGGCGCTTCTCTGCACCAGACCCTTCAAGGCGGCCTTCTATATCTTTTCCCAATGTTCCCAGCGTAAATCCATTCCCCAGCGCGTCGGCAACTAAAGCCATACGGGCTTTTTGCGGCCCCTCGTCCATGGCATTATAAAACCCTTGTAACGCCACAATATCGCCGCGCTCAACTGCGGCGCGGGCGAAAGTCTTCAAATCGGCTTCAGCTTGAAAACTCGCCGGAATAATAGCGAGGTTATTTTCAAAAAGCTTAGAAAAGCGTGTAAAGGTTCCATCACGGTCTGCACGCGCTAAGATCAAGGCCATCGCCTGAGCGGATGAACGGACGTCACCGCTAGCCGTTGCTAATTGAAAAAGCTGCGCCATACCGCGAGCTGTCGGATCAGCTTTGGCCGACTCTAGGTCGAATGAAGCATAATCAAAATTTGTCCCGCCCGCGAGATTATCATCACCATAAGCTATCTGCGAAAAGACAGACGCAATTTGCCCGTCATTCAAGGTCTCAGCTTGCTTGAAAACAGCATTTAATCTTGAGCGTGAGGAGGCGCTCTCATCAAGAGCATTAGCTTCGCCAGCCCCTCCGGCGCCCACTGTTCCCCCTGCCTTAAGAACCATCGCGCGGAGTAACGGATCCGATATGTTTCGCGTATCTGGCAGGTCTTTTGCCGCGCCTGTTAAAACCTTCATCAATGCATAAAACACATCATCTTCATGCCCTGTGTTTTGCAAAAGTTCTGTCGTCAATTCCGCAGCAGAGCCTTCGCCGCGTTCAATATGACAAAAAGCTCGCAGTTTTGCCCAAACAGGCGTGCCTCGGCCATCCGTAATATTATCAGCAATCGTACACGCCCCTGCAACATCACCACCTGCAAGCGCTAAATCAGCCCGAATCGCGGGGTCTCTGGCAATATCAGGATTTCGAGAAGCTATATTATCCAAAGCCTCTTTATCCCCAAGCTGCATAACTGTTTTCAAGCGAAGTTGATCATACCGAACATCAGACCCCTCATCTGAGCCTTGGGGCGGAACACCTGCGCTGAAAACCACCGCTTCAATCAAGTCTTGCACCAGAGCGTTTTGACTCGTCAGAGGGATTGTTTCTAATAAATGTGACGCAATTTCGGACGATGTGCCTTGCCAAAGGGCAGCGTCTAGCCCGCCGCTTCCAACATCGATTACGCCAGCATCATAAGCCTGAGCTGCACCAAGCTGTCCTGTCTCTATGGACTGGCCTGAAGCTGATAGAGACATCAAAGTTCCAGCCAAGGCGCAAACTGACGTTAAAAGGCATTTTTTAAGTGACATAAAATTATTTCTCATATGTATCAGGCAATTCGATTGTCACAATATCTTGCGGCGCATGTTTCGGAGAGGCCTGAGAAACAAGCCAGAAAAATACTGCAATCAACAATATAAGAATGATTACAGCGCTAATTGTTATTTTTTTCACAGCGTAAGACCTTTAATTCGCGTCAAAATTCGACGCAATTTTGCTTTAAGTATTGAGCATAACCTATTTTGCCCTCATATTAAGGCAAATTTTCGCAATTTCTACCAATGCTATACACATATAGAGAGTTGGTTAGTTAGCGAGGTAAGGAATAGGCTCATGAGCCCGGATATAACGTCACGCCCCATCGCCTTAGTCGGCCTGATGGGCGTGGGCAAAACAACCGTCGGACGACGGCTCGCCAAGAAACTTGACCGAGCCTTTTTCGATAGCGATGATGAAATCGAACACGCTTCAGGCCGTACGGTTGCAGGCTATTTTCGTGATCATGGTGAAGAGGCATTTCGCGAAGGTGAACGCCGTGTTATCGAACGACTTCTAGACGGCAAACCCATCATTCTAGCGACGGGAGGCGGCGCTTTCATTCCCAAAGAGACCCGAAAAATTCTCAAAGACGGGGCTTTGACTATATGGTTGAAAGGGGATTTCGAGACCATTATGGAGCGCGTGAGCCGAAAAGACACAAGACCTTTGCTGCAAGTTGAAGATCCGCGCGCCAAAATGCGTGAACTTATGGAGACTCGATATCCAATTTATGGCCAGGCCCATATTAAGGTCGACATTGCTAAAGGCCCCCATATTCGAACCGTCAACCGTGTTCTTAAAGCTATTCAGGCTTATAAAAAAGCCCTCGTGAAATGACCAATACCGTCAATGTTGATTTGGGTCATCGTAGCTATGATATTCTGATTGGAGACAATCTTTTATCTAGTACTGGGGACCTTATAAAGTCTCACCTCAAAGCCCCGCGTGTAGCAGTCGTAACAGATCAGAATGTTTATGACCTTCACGACCAGAGCTTAGAAACAGCGCTTTCATCTTATAAAACCCATATGATTGTTCTTCCGGCAGGAGAAAAACAAAAAAGTTTTGACGGATTGCAAACTGTTTTGAACTCATTATTTGAGGCCGAATTCGACCGCAATGATACCGTCATCGCTTTTGGCGGAGGCGTCATAGGAGACCTCACAGGCTTTGCCGCCAGTATTTATAAACGCGGGTGTCAATTCATTCAAATCCCGACAACTCTTTTAGCTCAGGTCGATAGCTCGGTTGGCGGGAAAACAGCGATCAATAATCACTATGGCAAAAACCTCATCGGAGCGTTTTATCAACCCCAATGCGTCATCGCGGATACGTCAGTTCTTAAAACCCTTTCGGCGCGCGAGCTTAAAGCCGGTTATGCCGAAGTTTTAAAATATGGCTTATTAGGGGATCGCGCGTTTTTTGATTGGCTTGATGAAAACGGCCAAGATGTTTTAGCTTTAAAGCCAAAGGCCATCTCTAAAGCTATCGCCGTGTCCTGCCAAACCAAAGCCCGCATTGTGGCCGCAGATGAACGCGAGCGCGGCGAGCGGGCCTTGTTGAATTTAGGCCATACTTTTGCTCATGCATTAGAATTAGAAGCCAGCTATAGCGGCGACCTTTTACACGGTGAAGCCGTCAGCGCGGGCATGGAAATGGCCTTTGAATTTAGCGCGGCCCAAGGCTTATGCGCGGCGAAAGAGGTAACTGCTTTAAAACACCATCTTAAAAAAACGCATCTGACCTCTATCGCAGATGTCAACAAGCTTCTCCAAAACCCCAAAGCATTGATAGCCCATATGGATCAAGATAAAAAAAATGAAGGCGGAGCTTTAACGTTAATATTAGCCCGTTCAATCGGAGATGCCTTCGTTCAAAAAAATGCCTCTCGTCAAGACGCTTATAATTACCTAAAGTCCTTATCAGCAGCGCCGTAGAAAACCATTATGACATCCTCCTCATTATTTGAGAAACTCAGCCAGGCCGAAAACATCGTGATGATTGTCATCATTCTGTGCCTCCTTGTTTTCTCTGGATTTTTTTCTAGCTCTGAAACGGCGTTAACAGCGGCGTCGCGCGCGCGCATGCATACGGCCGAAAAAGACGGCGATAAACGCGCCTCGGTCGTGTCAAAGCTTTTAAACATGCGCGAACGGCTTTTGGGCGGAATTTTGCTCGGGAACAACCTTGTCAATATTTTAGCCTCGGTTTTGACTACAGCCTTGTTTACCAATCTGTTTGGCGCAGGCGGGTTAGCCCTTGCCATGGCTACTATTGTCATGACCATCTTGATCTTAATTTTCGCGGAAGTTCTCCCGAAAACCTATGCGATTTCACAGCCGGACAAATTAGCACTTTATGTCGCGCGGCCCATAAGCTTCTTTGTTAAAATTTTTGCCCCTATCGTCTCAATCGTGCAAATGATTGTGAATGCGACGCTGCGGTTATTTGGGGTCGATAGTACGGCCTCGGCTTGGACAGCAGCTGACGATATTAAAGGCGCAGTTGATCTTCATCTTGAAGAAGGCGGTATGGCCAAACATGAACGCGACCAAATTTACGGTGTCCTAGAGATTGGCGAGCTTGATCTCGAAGATGTCATGACCCACCGCAAAAATATGGTCATGATTGATGCTGACAGCCCGCCCGAACAAATTGTCAAAGAAATGCTCGATTCGGGGCATACGCGCGTGCCGCTTTATCAAGACGATATCGATAATGTTATCGGCGTGCTGCATGCTAAGGATGTGTTGAAAGCTATATCCAAAACGAGTGGCGATTTTTCTCAAATCGCGGCGAAGAAAATCGCGCGTGATGCGTGGTTTGTGCCAGAGACGACATCCGTGGTGAAACAACTACGCGCCTTTCAGCAAAAACGAGAACATTTCGCCCTTGTTGTTGATGAATATGGAGCCTTAATGGGCGTCTTAACCCTAGAAGATATTTTAGAGGAAATTGTCGGCGATATCCAAGATGAATATGACGAAGATATTCAGGGCGTGGCCCGTCAAAAAAATGGAGGCGCAATCATTCAAGGCGAAACAGCTGTTCGCGACGTCAACCGGGTGATGGATTGGAAACTACCCGATGATGAGGCTATCACGATTGCCGGATTAGTCATTCATGAGAGCCAAACCATCCCTGATGTGGGTCAGACATTTGCTTATTACGGCTACCGCTTTGAAATATTAGAGCGTGAACGCAATCAAATTAAGGCTCTCAGAGTGACGAAAACTTATGAGCCCGACCAACGCGAGGACACCTAAAACTTACCCTTCGCGAGCCTCAAGCGAAAAGGCATGAATTTGTTTCATTTCATCCGCCAAGACGTCTAGAACCGCGCGGTGCTTGCCCAATCGGCTTAAACCCGCAAATTTATCGCTCACAATCACCACTTGAAAATGACTCTCCGCACTCCCGCCATTGGCGTTATGAGCCTTAGCTCCAACATGGTGAGCATGCTTATGGCTCTCATCAATGACCTCTAAGTGTGACGGATTGAAGGATTTCTCTAATTTTTCCTTGATTGCTGACGCAATAATGCCCATTTTGTGCAGTCCTTAAATTTCTACTAAAACTATATAGGCATCATGGCTAAGAATTACGAATATAAACTCAAAGGCATCGACATCCGTGTCAATAAAGGCAAAAAGAAAGTCGATCCAAACCTAGAAGAATGTGACTGGTCAGGCTGTGTCTCGCTGGGCGGCTGTAAAGCCCCCAAAAGCCCAGACCGCCTGCGCGAATATTATAATTTTTGCACCATCCATGCCCGTGAATATAACAAGAACTGGAATTTCTTCTCTGGCATGTCAGACGAAGATATATCCGAATGGCAAGTTGGCGCCCGTCATGGTCACCGTCCGACATGGGATGTGAAGAAAAATACGGCTGAACGCGCCCAAGCCCAAAAGAAACGTAAAGCGGGCTCAACAGCGGCCACCGCCGAAGGTTATAATATTTTCGGAGAAGGTAATATTGCTGATCAAGCCGAAGCCCCGCGCCGCCGCAGTTTGTCCAAAATGCAGCTCAAGGCGCTTAACGATTTGGGCCTTGATGATACGGCCAGCAAGGATGATGTGCGTAAACGTTACACACAATTGGTCAAACAACTTCACCCTGATGCTAATCAAGGCAAAAGAAACACAGAAGAAAGTTTTCAGCGTGTTGTCAGCGCGATGAAAGTGCTTAAAACAACAAATCTAGGCTAAGCCTACATACCCGCATAACGGACGAATGACATGAGTGACCAATTCCCTATTTTTGCGCCAGATACGACTGTTTCGGCGCGCGAGGTTTTTAATGTCGATTTTGACATGCAGGTTCCAGCCTTTAGCAAATCCAGTGAATTTGTGCCTGCTGTTGATGAGGCCTATTTATTTGACGGGCCAACCACCCAAGCCATTCTTGCAGGCTTTGCCTTTAATCGCCGCGTGATGATCCAAGGTTATCACGGCACAGGCAAGTCCACCCATATCGAACAAGCGGCCGCACGGCTCAACTGGCCAATGGTTCGGATTAACCTCGATAGCCATGTCAGCCGAATTGATTTGGTCGGGAAAGACGCCATTGTTCTCAAAGACGGAAAGCAAATTACAGAATTTCGCGAAGGACTGCTCCCTTGGGCGCTTCAAAATCCTGTGGCTCTGACCTTTGATGAATATGATGCTGGTCGTCCGGATGTCATGTTTGTGATTCAGCGCGTGCTGGAAGCCCAAGGCCGCTTGACCTTACTCGACCAAAACAAAGTGATTACGCCCCATAACGCCTTCCGCCTCTTCTCGACAACCAATACGGTGGGGCTGGGTGATACATCCGGGCTTTATCACGGCACGCAACAAATCAACCAAGGCCAGATGGATCGCTGGTCAATTGTCTGTCAGCTTAATTACCTGCCTCATGCCAGTGAAGAAGCCATCGTACTTGCCAAATCACCAAGCTATGACAACGCTGAGGGCAAAGACATTCTCGCCTCTATGGTGCGCGTCGCCGATATGACGCGAAATGCCTTTATCGCGGGCGATATCTCAACCGTGATGAGCCCGCGGACAGTGATGAACTGGGCTGAAAATGCGCGTATATTTAATGGCGATCTGGCCCAAGCCTTCCGCCTGACATTCCTCAATAAATGCGACGAGCTAGAACGCCCGATTATATCCGAGTTCTATCAACGCGCTTTTGGCAAGGACTTACCGGAGAGCGCCGCGATAATGGTGGCCTAGCCATACACCCCCGTGACAGATCACGATTACCTTAGCCATCTCGCTACATCGCTCAAGGGAAGGGTTGCATCCACCCCTGAGGCAGCTAGGTTAAAAGCTATGAATAAATCTCCAGCAGATGAATTTAAACGCTGTCTTGGCGCAGCGACCAAGGCCATTTCGGGTGAGCTTGAAATGGAAGTCAGTTTTGGCGGAGATGTCGCCGGGATAGTGCGCGACCAAATCATGCTGCCCAGCTTGCCGCCCAAACCCAAACCCCAACAAATTGCCAAAGCGCGCGGCGAAGCTGATGGGTTGGCGCTTCGTATCGCCCTGCATGATAAATTTATCCATGCCAAAAATCAGCCGACAACAGGGCCTGCCCGCGCTGTTTATGAAGCCATGGAACAAGCCCGCGTTGAAGCACTAGGCGGCCAACATCTGGCGGGGGTTGGCGATAATCTGGACGCTGCGCTCTCCGCGCGGGCCCAGCGCAAAGGCTTTCACAATGCTGACATTGCCAAAGATGATAATAGCTTTGCCGAAGCCGTCGGGCTCTATGCGCGGGAAGTTCTAACAGGCCGCCCCCTACCCGCCGCTTGCGATGGTATCATGAAAGCGTGGCGCTTGGAGATTGAAGCCAAGGCTGCGCCGCGCATGGACGGCCTGAAAGAGCTGCTCTCCAACCAAGACGATTTTGGCCGGACTGTACGCGAACTTATCTCTGATTTTGATCTCTCCAATGATCTCGCTGACCCCGAAGAAGATGAAAATTCCGAAGACGAAACGTCTGAGAATGAAGACGAGCAGCCTGATCAAACGCCCGATGCGCCACAAGAAGAACAGCAAGGCCAGACCGAGGTTTCAGATGCCGATGCTATGGAAGATGACAGCGCGGACCCGCAAGATATGGTCGACGCCGAAAATATTGACGGGGAGAGCGATGATAGCGATCAAACGCCCAACCCCAATGCCCAGCGCCCGCAACCGACTAACCTGCCCGACCCTTATACGGTTTACTCTACTGCTCATGATGAAGTGATTAAAGCTGAAGAGCTGTGCGAAACTGAAGAGCTTGACCGCCTGCGCGGCTATCTGGATGGGCATATGGCGGGGCTATCCTCGGTTATTTCACGGCTCGCCAACCGCTTACAAAGACGGCTTTTGGCCCAGCAACAGCGTAGCTGGACCTTTGATCTTGAGGAAGGTCAGCTCGACACCGCACGCCTCACCCGCGTGATTATCGACCCGATGAGCGCGCTGACGTTCAAAGAAGAAAAAGAAACGGATTTCCGTGATACGGTGGTCACAATCCTCATTGATAATTCCGGTTCTATGCGGGGCCGCCCGATTATGGTGGCCGCGGTTTGCGCCGATATTATGGCCCGTACATTAGAGCGCTGCGGCGTGAAAGCTGAAATTCTCGGATTTACGACCCGGGCGTGGAAAGGCGGACGAAGTTTCCAAGATTGGATGGCGGCGGGTAAACCGCAAGCCCCAGGGCGGCTTAATGATTTGCGCCATATCATTTATAAAGGCGCAGATATGCCGTGGCGGCGGGCCAAACGTAATCTCGGTCTGATGATGCGCGAAGGCTTGCTCAAGGAAAATATTGATGGCGAAGCGCTCGAATGGGCGTACCGCCGTATCATGGCACGGCCTGAACAGCGCCGCATCATGATGGTCATTTCCGACGGCGCGCCCGTCGATGACGCCACCCAAAGTCAGAATAAAACAGGACTCTTAGAATCCCACCTGCGCATGGTCATAGACAAAATCGAAAACCGCTCAGAGGTCGAGCTCGTCGCTATCGGCATCGGGCATGACGTCACCCGTTGGTATAAACGCGCCGTCACCATTATGGACGTCGAACAACTCGGCGGCGCGATGACAGAAAAACTTGCAGAGCTTTTCGAAGATAATCCGCGCGGGCGGCGATAAGGCCCCATGACCCTCGACCCCAAAGATTGGAGCGCGTTTCGTAAAGCCGCTCATGCGATGCTGCATGCCAGTTTGGATAAGCTGGAACATGCGCGAGAAGGTAAAGTCTGGACGCCTGTCACAGATAAACTTGCAACCAAAATAAAAGAACCTCTGCCCATGGGGCCAATGGATTATGAGGATATCACCACAAGCCTTGAAGAGATTATGCCCTATGGCCCCGGCAATATTCATCCGCGCTTTTTCGGCTGGGTGAACGGCGCCGGCGCGCCGTCCAATATTTTGGCGGAACTCGCGGGCGCGTCTATGAACGTTAATGCCGGGAGCCGTAATCATGTCGCTCCGCATATTGAACAGCAAGTCATTCGCTGGATGGCCGAAATTATGGGCATGCCCAAAGAGACCTCTGGTTTGGTTGTCAGCGGCACCTCTATGTCAACCATTGTCGCGCTGAAAGCTGCGCGCGATTTTCATCAAAAGAAACATGAAAATACGAATCCTGAAGCCTGTATGGTTGGCTATGCCAGCGAGCAGGCCCATAGCTGCATCTGGCGAGCTTTTGATATGCTGGGAATTTGCAAAGATAATTTGCGTAGCATTAAATGTAATGACAATTACGAAATGGATATCGACGCGCTGAAAGCCGAAATCGAAAAAGACCGCGCTTTTTGTCATATTCCTTTCGCCATTATCGGCTCGGCGGGTACTGTCAATACAGGCGCAATTGATGATTTGGACGCGATTGCAGATATCTGTGAAGCGCAAGATTTATGGTTCCATGTTGACGGCGCATTCGGCGCAACAGCTATTTTAGCCCAACAAGCCCAAACCCGCCTGAAAGCCCTCTCGCGCGTCGATAGTCTAGCGTTTGATTTTCATAAGTGGTGGCAGGTTAATTATGATGCGGGATGTGTCCTCGTCCGTGACCCGCTTATTCACCGCCAAGCCTTTGCGCGGCGCCCTGAATATTTACGGGGTAAAGAACGCGGCCTTGCGGGAGGTGATTTTTGGGCGGTTGATTATGGTCCGGAGCTGTCTCGCGGGTTTCGCGCGCTTAAAGTTTGGACCCATATCAAAACTCATGGCATTAACGCGATTTCCGAGGTCGTTGAGCGCAATATCGCGCAAGCTCAATATTTGGAAGGCCTTGTTAAAAAATCACCAAAGCTTGAAATGTTGGCCCCAGTTCCGCTCAATATTTGCTGTTTCAGATATAAGTTTGAGACCGATAATAATTCTAAGAACAGTGAAATCGTTGTGAGGCTGCAAGAAGACGGCATTGCGGCCCCGTCCAGTACGACCATCGATGATCAGCTCGCCATACGGGTGAACCTAACCAATCACCGCACCACAAAGCGAGATTTAGATATCCTCATTGAAGCCGTGATTAAGCTCGGAGATAGTTTGACGCATAACGCCTAGCGCGGCGGCATTCTTGCGCCCGCATCTGTACGAATATATTCAGCGTTGATATAGGTGTGCTCAACCATAAATTCGACAACTTCGGCATATTCCCTCGGTTGCCCAAATCGAACCGGAAATTGAACATGGGCCTGCAATGAGGTTTTAACATTATCCGGCATTTGTTTATAAATCGGCGTTTCGTAAAACCCAGGTAAGATCGTGTTCACGCGAATGCCTTCACGCGCAAGATCGCGCGCCATAGGGAGCGCCATTGCCAAAATTCCGCCTTTGGAAGAACTATAGGCGACTTGCCCGATTTGCCCGTCTTGCGCGGCCACTGAGGCCGTGTTGATAATAATTCCGCGCTCATTATCAGGGTCAAGACCTTCAAGTGTCATCATTCCAGCTGCTGATTTTGACGCACAAAGAAAAGAGCCAATCAGATTGATGTTAATAACACGAATATAGGCCTCAACATCATGGGGAATGATAGCACCTGAATCGCGTTTGCGCGCAACAGTTTTCATTGCCGCACCAATACCTGCGCAATTGACCATGATACGCTCTTGACCATTAGCGGCACGAACGGTTTCAAAGCCAGCATCAACACTGGCATTATCCGCCACGTTGACATTAGCAAAAACCCCGCCAATCTCTTTGGCCACCATCTGCCCGCGCTCTTCATTCATATCGAAGATCCCAACCTTAGCCCCTTTAGCGGCAAGGCCTCGTGCGGTTGCTTCCCCAAGGCCAGACGCGCCGCCAGTGACAATAGCCGTGATATCAGATGAAATTTTCATAACTTAAATCCTCAAAATTTTATGCAACATAGCTATATCGCACGAGCGAGCAAGATAGACTCTCAAAATTCAGAGGTATTTATGCGCCCAGCGTGATAAAGAGATGAATTGGACTCTATTCAGGCCTTTATTTTTGACTAAGATAGCCGCAAATCACCTGCTTATTCGCGAGATAAAATATGTCATCTACCGTTGCTAAACTTACGCCCTCAAGTCTCGCGGCGCTCCTTTGTGCAAGGATATGTCATGATCTCATCAGCCCCGTTGGCGCGCTTGGGACGGCGATAGAAATTTTAGATGATGAGACGTCTGATATGCATGATGATGCCATGGAGCTTGTTCGGAATTCTTCTCGTCAGGCAGGCGCGAAGCTTAGATTTCTAAGATTAGCTTTAGGCGCTGGCGGGTCAGCTCCTGGCATTATCGCGCTTGATGAAATTAAATCACTTGTAGAGGGCATGTACGCAGAGGGGAAAGCCGCGCTGCATTGGGATACGCCCGTAGACGGTATTAATAAGAACAGCGCGCGCGTACTGCTTAATCTTGTGATGTTAGCCGTTCAGGCGGTCCCGAGAGGCGGAGATGTGAAAATTTCAATCGCGGAAGACAATGGTGCAACGCAGCTAAATTTAGACGCGACAGGCCCAAAATCTCGCTTAGATGCCAATATTGAAAAAACGCTCGCCGGAAAATCACCGGAAGATGGATTTGACGGCCGCACCATACAGCCCTTTTATACTGGCATGTTAGCCCGCGAAATGAACAGTTCTATTGCCACATCTGTTAATGATGAAACGGTAACTTTTTCCGCAAATATCCCCATAATAACGGCATAAAACCTCAATACCTTTATGACCTCTTAACCATTTTTGGGCACTTTGTTCGGACGTATTAACCCAAACCGAGCAACACCCCATGGCACACTTAGGTGATGATCTAGACAACGCCCGTAAATTCGTCACTTCGGCCATTTCCGATATGGATTTACTTTTGACCGATGTCAGGCTCGATCACAAGCGGGCAATTGATATCCTATCTGCGCTTAAATCCGAGGCGAAAGGCATGAAGGCGCGAGGCATTAGCAATGCCGCTAAAGCCGTCATTGAAGGCTATCAAAACCAACACCAACAACCCAAAATCGATGGACGGTTGATGGCGCTATATAAACTCGTGGTTCAATATAGCGACGGACTCGATGAAATTGCTCCGATTGTTACGCCGCTCTCAGACTCAAGTATAAAATCGAATGACCGGACAGCTGAACATTACAAAATAGCGAAAATGACGCTCACAGAACTCCTACCCATAGCGGGCCAACACGCGCCAACGCTACAGCATCTCATGACTATAGATGTAACAGAAAAACCCGAAGCCGTGCCGCAGGTCAGTTTTGAGAGCTTAATGCCTGAGGTCACTGATACCGCTTTGCGCAATGCGCGAGGACAAGGTAAATCTGTCAGCATTTCATACGCTGCCGAAAATCTCTTTATCGAAAATAGTCAAGTTGACCAGGTTCGTGATGAACTTGACCGTATTGTCCAGCGCTTTGTTAAAGGCAAAATCGGAACGCCCGAGCAACGCAAAAATGCCGGCCTTCCTCGCAGTGGCCATATTGATGTCTCCGCAAAACATGGATCCAAAGGTTTAAATATTTCCGTGCTTTGCGAAGGGGAAACGATAGATTTCACACCGGCGCGCACGAAATCCAAAACGATATTTAAACCCCAAAACTTACAGGAGGTCGGAACATGACGTCCTGCCTTGTTGTAGATGATAGCCGGATGATACGCCGTGTGGCTTCGCGTATCCTCAAAGATCTAAAATTTGAAACCTCTGAAGCTGAAAATGGGCAGGATGCTATTGATAAATGCCACATTGATATGCCTGACGCCATTCTGTTGGATTGGAACATGCCGGTGATGGACGGATTGAGTTTTCTCAAAGAACTCAGAAGCTATGACAACGGTAAAACACCTGTCGTGATTTTTTGTACAGCTGAACGCGACGTTTTGAAAATCACTGAAGCGCTAGAGGCTGGCGCCGACGAATATATCATGAAACCCTTTGATTCTGATATTATCGAATCCAAATTTCAGCAGGCGGGATTGATATAAATGAGCGCCGTGCTTTCGCTCAGCCCCAGCTATTATGAAGCCTTAAAACGGCTTACGCTGGAACTTGCGGGTGTGAATTTGGGCGCGGATCACGCATTTTTAATTGAAACCCGACTCTCAGGTCTTGCACGATCAGAAGGATTCGACACGCTCAGTAACATGGTCGAAGAATTATTTAAGTCAGGACAAAGCCGCCTCGCCGTCCAAGTTGTCTCTAGTCTATTGGAAAGAGATACTCATTTTTATACGGACCTGCCTAGTTTTAATAATCTCGCAGACGTTGTCTTGCCGCTCCTACATCCGATCCATAAAGGCGGAACTATAAAAATATTATCTTTTGGCTGTTCCAGCGGGCAGGAACCTTATTGTGTTGCCATGGCGCTTGATAAAGCCAAAGAAGACTATCCTGATATCAAATTTGAAATCACAGGTATTGATTATCCCTCGGCAGCCTTAGACCGGGCCCGTATTGGGCTCTATACACATTTTGATGTACAGCGCGGCCTACCTATTCGAGATCTCATTAAATTCTTTGATCGTGAAAAAGAAGATTGGGTGATAAAAGATCACATCCGAGACGCCGTGACATTTAAAGAAACCCATCTTCTCTCAAATCTGGATGATTTAGGGGATTTCCATGTGGTTTTATTCCGCAATGCCCTCCCTCATTACTCATCTCCTGCGCAGGTTCGTGTCTTACGCGGCTTGGCCACGCTCGTGAAACCTTTGGGCTATTTGTTACTGGGGTCAGATGAAACTCTAAATCACATTAATTATGGTTTCGACCCGCTAGCCCGTCAGAACGGAATATTCCGAAAACGCGAAGAGAAAGTGGAAGAACCCATTGAAGACCCGACCATTAAAAAACCCAATGGCCGCAAAACCTTTGAACGCACAAAACGCAAACTCAAAACCATGGGTGAATTAAACCAAACCAAAACCGATTAGACGTATTGCATCTGTTAATTTCCCCCTGTTGACCTACTGCGCAAGCAGAGTAAAAGACCTCAACTTAATTGGCTAAAATCAAACGGACCCCGTCATGAGCGATATCGCTTCAGTCAAAGAAAAATATACGGCCCAAATTGCTCAATCCAGCGATTTGAAAAGCTTGGATGATATTCGCGTCGCTGCCCTTGGGAAAAAAGGTGAAGTCAGCAAAATGATGCAAGGTCTCGGCAAAATGTCGATTGACGAAAAGAAAGTCATGGGACCCGCGCTAAACGGTCTTAAAAAAGAGATTGCCGCCTTGGTTGAGTCTAAAAAAGAAGCGCTTGAAAACGAAGCGCTCGACGCAGCCCTTGCCAGTGAAACCATGGATATGTCTCTGCCCATCAGCAATACGCAAGGCACGCTCCACCCTGTCCAGCAAGTAATGGAAGAAATGGCTGTTATCTTCTCCGATATGGGGTTTTCTGTCGCCGAAGGCCCAGACATCGAAGACGACTTTCATAACTTCACCGCGCTAAACTTCCCCAAAGGTCACCCCGCGCGGGACATGCATGATACCTTCTTTATGAGCTCCGAAGACGGCGAGGAGAAGAAGGTTCTCCGCACCCACACCTCACCTGTGCAAATCCGCACCATGATAAAAGATAAACCCCCTATCCGTATTATCGCCCCGGGTCGGACTTATCGCTGCGATAGCGACCAAACCCACACACCCATGTTCCATCAGGTCGAAGGTCTTGTGATTGATAAAGGCATTCATATGGGCCACCTGAAAGGTGTGCTCATGGATTTCGTATCGGCCTTTTTTGAAACAGACGTAGACGTGCAGTTCCGCCCGCATCATTTCCCGTTCACAGAACCGTCCGCCGAAATGGATGTGCGTTATGAACGGGTTGGTAGCGCCATTAAAATTGGCCAAGGCGAAAAATGGATGGAAATTCTAGGCTGCGGCATGGTGCACCCCAATGTGCTCCGCGCCTGCGGCGTCGACCCTGACGAGTATCAAGGCTTTGCTTTTGGTATGGGCGTTGACCGCTTGGCTATGCTTAAATACGGCATGCCAGATTTACGCGATATGTTCGCCGCCGATACAAGATGGCTCGCCCATTACGGCTTTAATCCGCTGCTTCAAGCGAATTTGGCCAGCGGGCTGAGCTGATGAGCGGCGCCAATGAAATTTGGAACTCGTTGGGTCAATTCCAGGACGAAATAATCGCAATTCCATTTGCTTTGCTTACTGCTTATTTAATTTATCTTTTTCGACCAAAAGTAAAAGTTATTTGGGGACAAGCCAATAATAGCTTCCATGTTATCAAGCCTACGCCTAATGAAGAAAACCCAACTCCTGTAGATGTTTCAGTTTACACAGAGAAAATGTTTATCCAAAATATTGGAAAAGCGGCGGCCACCGAAATTGAAATTGTTTACTCACAAGAGCCAAACGAATTTTCAATTTTTCCTGATAGGTCATTTAATGAGGAGAAAAATCCTAGCGGAAATTTCATAATTAAAGTTCCAAGTCTCGCACCCAAGGAACTCATTATAATTGATGCTATTTTAATCTCAGGCAACCCAGCAAAAATATTATCTGTTAATTGTAAAGAAGCTGTTACAAAGAAAGTACTCTTTCTTGTCCAAAGACAATTCGGAAAAACATTTACAGCATTTATAGCCGCGCTAATGCTTGGCGGGCTAATATTCTTTATATCAATCTTTCTTCAGTTACTTCTTTAATTGGCACTATAAAATGAAATTCACACACTCATATCTAAGAAAACGAGAGAGCTAAGCTAATGGAATGGGCTCCTGTCATTGTGACTTTGATTGCCACCCTTGGCGGGGCGTGCACTTACCTGTGGCAGAAACATGTCGATCAGGGCAATGATCTGCTCCGGCAAAAACGCACGGCCTATATCAACCTTCTGGTCTCGCTTAATCGCCACCTAACCGAGCGCAATCTGGATAATCTGTCCAAGCTTAATCAAGCGCGGGCGGAGCTATTTTTGGTAGCCTCTGATGATGTTGCGAAAAGTGTCGGGTGTTTCTTTAGCGAAAAAAGACTGGCTAAACTTGAGGAGGCTGAAACGGGTGATGTCAGTAATCCTGATACCCTCTTGGATTATTATGCCGAAATGACACTCGCCATGCGGCAGGATTGTTTTGAAAAATCTAAGTTCGAAATAAATGATGCAAGGGATTGCATGCCCATCGCCTTTTCAAATGAAGATGACAGGATGATTGTCCGATGAAATTCACACTCTCATGGCTGAAAGAACATCTCGAAACGGATGCGACCATCGACGAAGTTGTCGAGGCGATGACACTTGCCGGTCTGGAAGTTGAAGAGGTTGAAAACCCCGCCGAAAAACTCAAAGCTTTTTCCATTGCCAAGGTCCTCACCGCGGAGAAACATCCTGACGCCGATAAATTAAAAGTCTGCAAAGTAGAGACGCGAGACGGGGTGAAAACCATTGTCTGCGGCGCGCCTAATGCGCAGGCTGATATGACCGTGGCTTACGCCCCAATGGGGGCTTATATTCCGGGGTTGGATTTTAGTCTTGATAAGAAGCCTCGCAAAATTCGCGGCGTTGAGAGCTCGGGCATGATGTGCTCGGCCAAAGAACTAGACTGCGGCGAAGATTCTGACGGTATTATGGATTTAGACGCGGGGCTCGCTATGGGAACGCCGCTCGCCGACGCGCTTGATATGAACGACCCTGTCATTGATTT
>CAYYMI010000045.1:0-17599 GCA_964472905.1 uncultured Hellea sp.
ATTCTATAGATCTTACAAATGCTTTTATGGCCTTTCCTTTATCTCCCTGATTTTTCTCCACGTATCCATAATTATAAGCCAGATCACCTGTCATTGAATGGCTACCCAATTTAGCTTCCGCTTGTTCCCACGCTGTTTTCGCATGCTTAATCGCACTTTTATAGTCGCCTGTCTGCATAGAGGCATTATAAGCTTTGTAAGCTTTAAGGACTTCTGGAGGCGTTTTAGCATTAGCTAAATGAGGTATTATTAAAGCTAATAGAAATACATATGCGGATAAATTTTTTTTAAAACCCATAAATAATTCCCCATATACTTACACGTGTTAGCATAACCGAATTATTATTGACCGCAACATAAAGATGCATTTTAAAGGTTTTACTCAAAATAACGCTAGTTACTCATCTCCTAAAATAGCATCAATGCGCCTTTGGGCGATAGGGTGGTATCCGGGACGCGCGGCTTCATAGATATCTTGTGCCCAATATTGTAGGTCTTCGCGGCCTGAATTTTTGAGAGCGCCGTAAAGACGATAGATGAACTTACCCCGCCCAACGGTCATTAAAAACTCTTCAAGCGCTGGAAAGGCTTCATCATAATTGCCCCTAATTGATTGCATATACCACGCAAAAGCTGTCTCAGCATTTTGTGTACCTGTCAGACTAAAAGTTTCATCAAGCTGGCTCAGTTGATTTTTAGACAGACCAGCTGGTAAGTTATTGATAAAATGTAGCCATTCATGCGTAGACCATTTTTGAGCGGCTGTTCGTAATGCATCAATATCGGAAGAATTGGATATCCACCCAGACATTTGGGCTTCAACTTTCCCAAAAGCACTCGATTGCGGCTTTCGTGCTGTGTCCGGCAGGCCCGGCCCATAAATCCATGCATTGATCTCATCCCGCGTCACCGCATCAGGATCGATTGAGTCGAGTTTCTTATGCATGTAATTTATGAAGTCTTCAGTTGTTATGCTCTGAAAAGCAAAATGATCAAAATAATCTTTGAGAGCCGCATCGAAAACATCACGCCCAAAACGGTCCTCAAGGAAAAACAAGAAATTCGCGCCTTTTATATAAGAAACCAGCGTAAAAGCATCATCCGGATGCTCCATATCTTCGGGGAGTTTAAGATGGGTGAGCTCCGGACGCTTTGCTTCTGCTATGGCCCGTTTTAGGCCCTCCATATCAAGTACCTGCTCCATGACGGCCCGTTCTTCACCGTATAAATCTTCCATAACGCGGTTTTCAACATAGCTCGTAAAACCTTCATTGAGCCATGCATCGCGCCAGCTTGAATTGGTGACAAGATTACCAGACCAACTATGAGCAAGTTCATGCGCGACAACATTGGTCAGGCTTTTATCGCCCGCAATCAAAGTTGGCGTCATAAAGGACAGCCTTGGATTTTCCATACCCCCATATGGAAAGCTTGGTGGCAAGACAATCAAGTCATACCGTCCCCAACGGTATGGGCCATAAAACTTTGTATTTGAGGCCTCCATTAAAGGAGTCTCTGAAAACTCTTCTGCCGCCGCATCTAGAATATATTCTTCAGCATAGACGCCGATATGGTCATTAATCGCCTTAAACTTGATGTCGCCTACTGCGATAGCAATAAGATAAGATGGTATCGGTTGCGGCATATCGAAATGATATTCCCCGTTTTCATCCTTGTCGCCTTGAGACGCGCTCATCAGCGGGCGTAGCCCATCTGGCACACGCAGAGTTGCGGAATAGGTCATTCGGACAGCTGGCGTGTCTTGAAGGGGTACCATTGTCCGCGCATTTAAAGCCTGGGCTTGAGAGAACAGATATGGCTTCTCTTTGCCTGCTGTTTGCGCAGGTGATAACCATTGCAGACCCTCTGCCTGCGGGGACGTTCTATAGCTAATCAGGACTTTGTCTGTTTTATCGGTAAGAGGAATATGAAGCGCCTCACCTAAAACCGCGTCTGCTGCGTCCAGTGTGTAATCTGTCGGAGCTTCGGCTTTAGACCCATTAAAAAGACGAACCGATTTTATTAGCAAATTTTTCGTATCTAAAACCAACATATTCGCGTCAGGTTTCACACGTTCAAAATCCAATGTCGCAATGCCGTCCAAAACTTTTGCATCGAATTTAACATCTAAGTTTAGATCAATATGCGTGACGCGCACTTCGTCATAATTCGCATATGTAAACTTATCATCTTTCGTAATCACACGAGCTGGTATTTCAGATTTATCAGCCGAAACACTGATTGTATTGTCGGATGTAGAGATTGTATTATTACAGCTCGTCAATAACGCTGAGGCAGTCATTAAACTCAAAAAGACGGGTTTGAAAAAGTTCATGGCGACTCCAATTTTCAGTCAGACTAACACAAATGATGTCGACAACAAGTTTTATGGCAGGGCCAATACCCCACCCGTTATCGCTTTCTTCACACCCGTGGTAGCCGGTAAAGAAATCGGAAGCTTCCACTTGGACCTTACAGCCAAATAGGCAAAGGCTTGCGCCTCTATAGCATCTGAATCCCATCCCACAGCGTCAGCTGTTTTAACTTCAGCATTCAAATGCTCTCGTAGCATCCACATCATCGCTTTGTTATGTCTGCCACCCCCGCATACAATAACGGATTGAGGTTTCTCATTCATTTCATTCAAGGTGTAAACTGCGGCGAGTGTCGTAAAGGCGGCAAGTGACGCCGCGCCATCCTCGATTGATAATTCATCCATGTCATTAATAACATCAAAGTCGTAACGATCGGCTGAGCGAGGGACTGCCTGCTGGAAAAATGTCCTATCGAGCCATTGTTTAACGACGTGAAAATTTGGCGTGCCAGCCATGGCATATCGACCATCAAGATCAAAATTACCTAACCCATTCTTCTCCATCCAAATATCTAAAGGGCCATTTCCCGGCCCCGTATCTGACGCAATCACATAATTGTTTTTTGTAATTAATGTCACATTTCCAACACCCCCAATATTAAGAACCGCCGTTGGAAGAGGAAGTTTCGCATGCGCGACTAAAGCTTGATGATAAATCGGCGCGAGTGGCGCTCCCTGTCCGCCTGCCTCTACATCAGCTGTACGAAAATCAAAATATACAGGAACACCCAATGTACTGGCTAAGGCGTCGCCATCACCCAGCTGTAGCGTTCGGCCCTTACTGGCCCCTTTAGGAGGGAGATGTATTAATGTCTGACCGTGAAATCCAACCATCTCTAACTTCGCGGCCCAGTCTGAATGTACGCTGCATAACTGCTTCACAGCTCTCACGTGACCTTTGTGAATAATCGCCTCTGCTGTTTTAAAGTACTCAGGTCTTGGGCCTTGAAATTTCCAGCCCAGTGCCATCTCTGTTGCTTTTTTTAAAACAGACCGTTCATCACTTGAATATTCTATACACAAGCTAGGCCCAAAACGATATATACGCTGACCATCTGTCTCAAGAAAAGCAGCATCTACCCCGTCCAGTGACGTGCCGCTCATCAATCCTAATGCAATATGTTTAGGGGTCTTCACGCTAATCCTTTGACACTAACTTCGCCCCTGCTAGAAGCACGAATTAAGCAGTTAATAGGCCTGAGTCGAGATGAAATACCAATCCGAATTGATGACAACCCTCGTTGAGCGCGGTTTTCTTTATCAATGCACTGATGAGGAAGGTTTGGATAAAGCTGCCAGTGACGGTGTTGTCACAGGATATATTGGATTTGATTGTACGGCCCCCAGCCTGCATGTCGGATCACTCGTCCAGATAATGATGTTACGGCACTTACAACGTGCTGGCGGACGCCCAATCGTATTACTCGGCGGCGGCACAACTAAAATTGGCGATCCGTCAATGAAGGACAAAACACGGCCGATATTGACTGACGATCTCATCGAAAAAAACAAACAAGGTATCAAGCAAGCCTTTTCAAAATTCATAGATTTTGACGGACCCAATGCGGCTATATTAGCCGACAATGCAGACTGGCTTGATGGATTGGGCTACATCAAGTTTCTTCGGGATGTTGGACCTTTATTTACAATCAACCGAATGATTACCATGGAAACTGTTAAACGGCGTTTGGAAAATGAACTTCCCATGACGTTTTTAGAATTCAACTATCCTCTTTTACAAAGTTATGATTTTGTTGAACTTAACCGTCGTTACGGATGCACATTACAGCTCGGAGGATCTGACCAATGGGGAAATATTACAACAGGTGTTGATCTCTCCCGCCGCATGGAAAATGCAGACTGTTATGGCTTTACCACCCCACTCATCACAACAGCCTCCGGCGGTAAAATGGGCAAAACTGCGGACGGGGCCGTATGGCTTAACTCAGACCCGTCATTGGGCGAGGATTATTTCCGAAGCCCCTATGATTATTGGCAATTTTGGCGAAATACGGATGATGCCGACGTTTGCAAATTCATGAAACTCTTCACCGACCTGCCCCTTACTGAGATTGCTAAATATGAAGCAATGGAAGGCTCTGATATAAATACGGCAAAGATACGCCTCGCCAATGAAGCAACTGCGATGTTGCACGGGGAAGTAGCGGCTCAAAAAGCCGAAGCTACCGCGCTTGAAACTTTTGAAAAGGGCGGAACAGCTGACGGCCTCCCAACGGTTGAGATCAAAACATCTGACCTAGAGGATTCCGGTATATTAGCGGCAACAGTCTTATTAGGGTTAGCCTCATCAAATGGTGAGGCCCGTAGGCATATTAAAGGCGGCGCTTTAAAAATTAATGACATCAAAGTCGATAGCCATGTGCGAAAGATATCACAGTCAGATATAATTGATGGCGTTGTCAAAATCTCAGTTGGCAAAAAGAAACATGCCCTACTCAAAGTAATCTAATTAGTTTGGATTAACTGATTTAATTTCAGCAAGCGTTTCATCCGATAACTTGTCTCGTTTAGGCTTAAATATACCTCTTAAAAATCCAGGTGTTAAAGCCGATAAAGGATTTACCGCAATTTGCGTCTCATCAAATGCTCCTTGCACTGTGTAACTTAGAGCAAAAACACCCTCACCTTTATTACCAATTAACAAATCGCCAAAAACCGGGATATCACCCAATAATGAATTGGCCGTATAAGCAGGGACTAATGCGCCATCCAAATCCACAAGACGATCTTTAAATCGGATATCTCCATCCCCCGTCATGCCGAGCGCGGGGCCAGATACTCTAGCGTTTCTGATATTTAGTGTATTATCATCAAGCGCAAATGGGATATGGAACGTATCAAACCCTAATCCTTCTCCGCTAAAAGCGTCTACAATACCTGTAAGCGATGCAATAGATAGCATTTGAGCCAATATAGGGGCCTTCAAGAGTTTAAACTGGTCAATTTCAGCAACCCCCATCACCACGCCTGCTTGTCCAATAGACGGTAATTCTGCTTTAATATTTAATCGCCCGCCCTCAATACTATCCAAATTCAAAAACGCCTTTGCTGCCTTTGAAGCATCAGGGATATCAACATCAATTTGTCTGGGTTCACCATCGTCTAAGGACCGCATTTGAATTTTGATAGGACCTTCTGGCATCTGCCCACTAAACCGCGCATTAGTTATCCCAGCATCAGTTTGGGAAAGTAAGAGATTAGCCCCATCAACAACATAGGCTTCATGGAGTGAAAGCTTATTTAGTCCAGCTGTTAGGAGTACAGGAAATTTGATCGCCTGATCCTCTGATTCAAACATCCTTGCGATCACAGGCGATAGATCAAGATACTCACCTGTAACAAAAACTGATAGCTTTTCATTTAACTCATCAGGTTTTGCTTGAACGGATGCATCAATAAAGCCTGCCACCTTGGCATTTGGTAAATCTAAATCAAGAAGCCTTAAATTATTCGCTAAAGATATACGGCCATCAATATCTAGGCCTGGCGCTTTAAGAGCTATATTTTCAAACTGAATAGCCCCGTCTAATTGACGCTTAAGTTTACCTGAAAAAGTAGCAGCACTTCCTTTTTCTTTACGCCAATAGTCTCCTATTTGAATAAAACTATCCGTTAAACTTGCCTCCACATCAGCAGACGTTATATCCAACCCATTGCCTAAAGCATCAATCTTTATATCTATATCGCCATCGAAATATTCACGAAAGCCAATCCCAAAACCATCTAATGTGTCTCGGGTCATGCGGCCTGAAACTTGATAACTAATAGGCGTTTTACCAAAATCGAACTTTTTATTCCAATTTAACTCAGCATGCCAAGGACCAACATCAACAGGTCCTTTAATCGCCATGCCGTTTTTATCTGCTGTCAATACAACATGTCCATTTTTAAGTTCATGGCCGCCAAAATCTATAGGCGCAGTTACATCTGAAAACGTCCCATTAATATCATACTGAATTCTATCACGGTCAAAAAAGACGAGAAGCGGGCGAGTAATCGTCACATCAACAATACCATCTCCGCCAAACTTCTCTGGTCGAACGCCAAATTGAGTTGGAAACTCAAAAGGTTTTTGATCAATCAAAGACAGCATTTCGGCCGTAGAGCCTGCCCCATTTATCTTTATAGTTAAATCGCCTCCTTTGGGCTGCAACCGAGGAATATCCGCTACGACTGTTGACACAGAAAGAGAACCTATATTGCCACCTATGGCATCAAAATGAACGCTATTTCCCCTTAACACACCTTTACCAGCGACATTTGTGTAGGGCGTCATTGTCGTAATATATTTAACCTCCGCATCATCGACATCAAAGGTTAGATTCAAGTCTTCATTATCAGGAATACCTGTTCGGAGTGCATCTTCTCCTACGTCAGCATTAAAAACCAAATTATTAATAGAGGCTTTAATAATAGACCTCTTAATCCAGCTACGAGCCCCTTCCGCGAAGGCAACAGGCCACATAGCCAGAATATCTGAAGGCCCTAATACCCCTCTCGTTCGCCCGTTTAATAAAATTTGTTCCCACGCTCCTGATTGATTTTGAACTAACTTACCGTTTAAATTTAACTCGTAATGCCCAAGGTTAGCCCGCATACGCTCTAATTCTAATTCGCGAGCATCTAAATCTAATCGGCCTGCAACCTCTAAAGTAGGCAACTTTAATGCACTTACTAAACTGGGTCTTCTATCCACTAAAACATTTTCAAAGACCAAATCGAAAACAGGAGAACTGTATATATTGCCATCGGTCATAGCTCCTAATTCGTTGAGAGTGCCCGAGCCTGAAAAAGATAATTTTTCCGACGTTAAACCAATATCCGTAATATCCATTTTTTGAGTTTCAGCCGATAAAGTTGCAACAAAACGGCCATCATTAAAACTTGTCTCAAATTCTCCGAACTCGAATGTACCCGCCGCCATATCAACATCTATGTCCGCTACACTAAGCCCAAGATCACGCTCGATGGTAAATTCTGTCGCGATATTTAAGTCAGCGTTAAAGTCTTTCAGCCCAGCATAACGCCCTCTTTTTGGTGAGAGAACGGATGGGTTCAAACCTTCAGTAACGAAATTTACCGTATAGTCCTCGAAGTCTGAACTCGCTTTGAGATTAACGTCTATCGGAATTTTAGTCTCATCTTTGTTAAGACTGGACTTAAAATCGATCTCTATGCTTTCAGGGTGTTGAATTAATTCAACATCTGTTGACTCAAATGTTAATTCTAAACCGTCAGTATCATCAATTATATAAGCTGTCGCATTATCTATTAGAACGGAATCAATGGCTAAAAAATTAGTTTGTTGACCCTTATTTTCTGCTTTTCCTCGCCATATAGGGCCTAGTTTCCCAACTGTGTTAGGCGTTCCCAATCCTGCTACGATAGATCCATTATTATCGCGCAACCAGGTAACTGATCCGCCTTGAATCAAAAGACGTTTAGGCGTCAAAATACCTTTTGAAGCAGATGACATTGGAATTTCAGTTTGAAGGCGCTGTATAGATTCAATAAGCACACCTTTTTTGTCTGTAATCAGAACATCTACCGCTTCAAAAACAATATTGTTAGACGCGGGTAGCCACCTTAAACTCATATCCCCAATTTCAGCGCTAGCCCCATTAAAGGCTTCAGAAAACCACATTTGAGCATTAGGCTTCAATTCTGATATATCGACTGATTGGCGAGCCATCAAACTGCTAAGCATAGCGAACCACAGGCATGCCAATCCTAAGACAATCGCCGTAAGCTCTCCCATTAGGCGTAATATCCTATAAGCTACAGCTTTTATAAATTGGATTATAGGGTTTTGAATGAGTAGCTCCTTACTCGCAGGTTCTTTTAAGTTCGTTTTCAAAAAAACGATCTTTGAATGTCTTGCGATGATCAACGAGTTCGGCCATAGGATATATGTTGCTTAAGTGATGAAATCTTAAAAATCCCTATCAACGTACACAAATTACTGATGTTTAACTTAACACTTAAGGATAGTTCAATGGCCCTCTCTGTTGGTGATAAAGCTCCAAACTTCTCAATGCCGTCTGACAACGATGGGACTGTTTCCCTTTCAGATTATAAAGGTAGGTTTCTAGTTTTATACTTTTATCCCAAAGATGACACCCCAGGCTGTACAAAGGAAGCAATTGGGTTTTCACAAATGAAAGGGGAATTTGACAAGCTTGGATCTGATATTCTTGGAATATCCAAAGATACAGCGGCGAAACATGATAAATTTATTGCAAAACACGACCTTTCCGTTCGGTTAGGGTCGGATGAAGATGGAAAAATGATCGAAACCTATGGCGTTTGGGTCGAAAAGAACATGTATGGTAAAAAATATATGGGCATCGAACGGGTGACCTATTTGTTAGGTCCTGATGGAAAAATATTAGAAATTTGGAGAAAAGTGCGTGTTAAAAACCACGTAGAAGCTGTTTTAACAGCTTTAAAACAACATGTTAGCTAATGAGCGCACTATCAAACGCACTGTCCGTATTACAAACAAGCTCGGTAAAAGGTAAGTGTGAAGCTGCTAGTTACCTTGCTAAGCAATGGCAACACAATAAGATGATAAGCCCAATCACCACCAATATTCCTGATAATCCAGGTCGGCCAAACACTCCTACGTTAGTAACTCCGTCTCATGTCCCTAGACGGCGATTAGGGTCAGTGGCAGGACGAGCGGCTCTATTACATGCTGTTGCTCATATAGAATTTAACGCCATAGATTTAGCCGCAGATATGATTGTTAGGTTTGGTCTTCACCCAGACATAGCTAAATCACAACGCGAAGATTTTATCGAAGACTGGATATCGGTGTGTCATGACGAAGCCCGTCACTTCATGATGCTCGAAAATCGACTACATGACCTAGACATACGCTATGGAAGCTTACCTGCGCATAATGGGTTATGGGAAGCCGCGATAAAAACAAAAGATAACTTTGCAGCCCGATTAGCTATCGCGCCTATGGTGTTAGAAGCTAGAGGCCTAGATGTTACGCCTAGAATGATAAAAAAACTGAATAAAATTGGCGACTTAGAAAGCGCATCAATCTTAAAAACCATCTACAATGATGAAATAAGCCACGTCGCCATTGGTGCAAAGTGGTTTAAAGTTTTAGCCGAATCTAAAAATAAACGGCCTGAACAATATTTTCATAAACTCGTCTCTGAATTTTACACAGGGCACTTAAAACCGCCATTTAACGTCCAAGCGCGAACCCTAGCGGGCTTAAAACAGGGATTCTACATGCCTCTAACGTGAAAAAATGGTCACATTCCCTTTTTCGGCAAGAAAAATGCATAAATTATCTAAATTAACTTGAACATTTCGTTAGAATTATGGTGTAAGACGAAAATAAATTATCGGACGGGGATCCATGATAAATGACGTTTTTGGGGAGTTGCGAAAGCAAATCCTCCAGCATTTCCCAGAACGCCAGCTTTATCTGAGGTCTGGAGGCGAAGTTAAGTACTACGTCTTCGGAACAAAGTTACAGATGGCTATAGTTAGCGGCTTGATAGTCGTTGCCTTGTGGTGTGTTTTTACCATGTTCAACTTACTTTGGGGGTACAACCCAATGAGAGCACCATCACAGGAAATAAAGCGGGTTGAAGCTCGCTACCAACGCCTATTAGCTGATGCCCAAGCCAAGGAAAATACCGCAAGACTTAGACTAGACGAACAACGTCAAAGCTTTGAACAGATGGCCAAGAGTTTCGAAGAGAAACATCAAACAATTTCACAAATTTTCAAAACGTCTGCTCCAACAGGAGTTTTACCAAATTCAGATGTCAAAAAATACGCCGGAAGTCGTATTTTGATGGCTCCTACAGTCAGAGACAGTGTTCCTAGAACATCCAGAAAATCTATGGTTCAAGACGTGAATCTGGAGACAGGCATGGAATTTGATAGATCGCTTAATAACCTTGATGACACTCAAAACGCCATACTCGTTTCCGCGGAAATAGAAACTCTTAACAGGATTGAACTCAACAGAGCCATTATCAATTCTACAGAGCTTACAGTGGATACAGTGCTTAAAGAAAGCCCCTTCGGTAAAGGCGGGCTTTTTGTTGATCTTGGTGAAGACTTAGACCTACCAGGCGAAGGAAATTTCGGATCAAGAATTGCCAGTATTAAGGCCCGCGTGGCTGAAGCCGAAGCATTGGACAATGCGTTATTATCAGTTCCTTTTGGGCATCCAGTCGGTGTTGAGACTTACCGCACAAGTTCATATGGACTTCGCAAAGACCCCTTTACAAAACGTCCTACTTTCCATGAAGGTTTGGATTTTGGCGGACAACGATCAACTCCCATTGTCGCAGCAGCCGATGGGAAAGTCATTTTTTCTGGTAGAAATGGTGGATATGGACGAAGTGTGGAAATTGATCACGGGCATGGATTTGTGACGCGTTATGGCCACATGCACAAACTCAATGTTAAACGTGGACAAATTGTCAAAAAAGGCGATAAGCTTGGTGGTATGGGATCAACCGGACGCAGTACCGCGACTCACCTTCATTATGAAATTCATTTTCAGGGTCGAGTTTATGACCCAGACAAGTTTTTAAAGGCAGGACGTTATGTTCAGTAAAAGTAATTCACCAACCGCGCCCTCTGTCCCTGAGGCTACGCCAAAAAAGTCGAGCACTCCGCGTTCAATGAACGCAGCGCCATCAATTTTAGGTAGTGATTTACTTATTACAGGTGACATCAAGACAGATGGCGATATTCAGATCGATGGCCGCTTGGACGGCAACATAAAAGCTGGAAATGTAACTATAGGCGAACAGGGTGCTGTTAACGGGAAGATTACAGCAGCAACGGTTCATATTCGCGGAAAAGTAACGGGTAAAGTTGATGCCAATTCCGTCGATCTTTCTGAAACAGCAAATGTGCAAGCAGATCTTGTTCAAGACCAATTAATGATTGCAAATGGCGCTTTTTTCGATGGGAAATGCACGAGAAAATCTGGAGCAGTGCCTGCAAAACCCATTAAATAATTTGGCTTCAGACCTTACGTAGCTGTTTCTAATCTCGCGCTCAGCGCCGCTGCCATAAATAAATCCAAGTCACCATCTAGAACGCCTGATGTATCTGATGTTTCAACATTTGTCCTTAGATCTTTGACAAGTTGATAAGGTTGTAAGACGTAAGACCTTATCTGATGCCCCCACCCTATTTCGGATTTGTTATCGGCTTGTTCTTGAGCCTCTGCTTCGCGGCGTTGTAGCTCTGCTTCATATAAACGAGCGCGCAACATATCCCATGCCATAGACCTATTTTTATGCTGAGAACGATCATTTTGACATTGAACGACTATACCTGTGGGTTCATGCGTAATACGGACAGCTGAATCTGTCTTATTAATATGCTGCCCACCAGCTCCTGACGCGCGATATGTATCAACGCGGCAATCAGATTCATTAATATCGATATCTATCGTATCATCAACTTCAGGAAAGACCCAAACTGATGCAAAACTCGTATGTCTCCTAGCACTAGAGTCGTAGGGCGAAATGCGTACTAATCGATGAACACCAGATTCTGTTTTAAGCCATCCAAAGGCATTTTCACCTTTAACCCGAATAGTCGCTGATTTAATGCCGGCTTCATCACCGGATTGTTCTTCTAGTACTTCGACCTTTTTTCCATGAGCCTGAGCCCAGCGTGTATACATCCTTAGTAACATCTCGGCCCAATCTTGAGCCTCTGTTCCGCCTGCGCCAGGATGAATTTCAACAAAACAATCATTGGCATCAGCTTCACCAGATAAAAGAGCTTCCAGTTCAGCTTTTCCAGCCTTTTCTTTCACCGAAATCAGAGCAGAAGCTGCGGCATCTAATAACTCCTGATCATTATCAATTTCAGCGAGTTCCGCCAGCTCAACATTATCTATCAAGTCCTTGGATAAGTTAGCAATATTTTCGAACGCTGTTTCAAGACGAGAGCGTTCTTGCATGAGTTTTTGGGCTTTTTGTGGATTATCCCAAAAACTAGGATTTTCACTTAAAGCATTAAGCTCAGCCAAACGGTGTTCTGCGGGCTCCCAGTCAAAGACGCCTCCTTAGCAGCGCAATCGACTGCTCTATTTCATCCTTCATTTGTAAAATATCAGCCCGCATTTTATTTACTAATAAAGCCCATCATCCAAGTCTTCTTCTGCCTCATCTTTGAGCGCTAGGTCCTTTTTCTCGACGGGTTGTTTTATGTCTGTCTCAATAGGTTCAGACGTATTGTTACCTAAATTCAATTCATCAGATGCTTCTGCTACACCTTCCCCAAGGGCTAAAGTTTCAGCTACCACTTCACGAGTCTCCCCATTTTCTATAGCCTCTGCATCTCCTTCAACTGTTTCAGAATTTTCTGAGGTCTCTGTCAGTGATTGTTCCGTTTGAGAACTTACCTTCTCTTCAATGAGCTCATCACTAACCTCATTGGTTTCTTCATTCTCAATAACATCTTCTAGCGTCTCGTTGTCATTTGACGCGTCATCAAAGTCATAATTATAGGAGCCAAAACTATCGGATCCACTGCCGACTCTAATATTAGATTTTAAAGCCCCTATCTTAGGCTCTGTTCCAGGTCTAAAGGCCTCCAAAATAAAGTTTGGCGCGCCAATAAAAGAAGGCTCCCCAGTATCTCTATTAACAGGCGACAAAGTCACACCTTCAGGAATTCTGAAAGGAACTTTGGGCTTAGCTTTTAGAGCCTCCCGCATAAAGTCTCGAAAGATAGGCGCAGCAGAGGAGCTTCCCGTTTCTTTCCCCATCTGTTCAGGATTATCCATACCAACATAAACACCCGCAACAAGATCAGGTGAAAAACCCATAAACCAATTATCAACAGACTCATTTGTTGTCCCGGTTTTACCAGCCATTGGGCGTCCCAGAACAGAAATTTTACGTCCAGTCCCATTATCAACAACACCCTTCAGCATAAATGTAACTTGATAAGCAGTAACCGGATCAATAACGACGTCCCGATCATCTGGTAAGTCTGGTGGGGCTTCACCGTAGTACTCATCTTGCTGACATGCTTCACAAACATTATCACCATGAACAAAAATCGTTTTTCCTTGTCCATCTTGCACACGGTCCAATATCGTCGGTTTTACGGCCTTGCCTCCATTGACGAGAGTTGAATAAGCGCTCGCAAGACGCAGTAAAGTCGTTTCTCCTGCTCCCAAAGCCCAAGCAAGCTCTGGCTTTGTCTCATCATAAATACCAAAACGGCGACCATACTCATTCACAGGGGTCATCCCAATATCATTTGCAAGACGCACCGTCATCGCATTACGAGACTTCTCCAAACCTAGACGCAAGGTACTGAGTCCGTAAAATTTACCTGTATTGTAGTTTGAGGGCTTGTAAAAACGCTCACACTCATCCTCTTCGGCTAACTCTTCATCTTCCCCGATTTCACCAGTATTTTCGGGGGGAATTTCAATTTGCCCATCTTCTTGAACATCGCGAAGTTCTAGCGTGCCCGCTTCATTTTCTTCACATTCGATATCTTGTCTTTCAATAACAAATGGCGCATCCAAAACTTGGCTTGAAGGTGTGAATCCATTATCAAGCGCGGCAGCATATACGAAGGGCTTGAATGCAGATCCGGGTTGACGTTTAGCCTGAGTGACTCGGTTAAACTGGCTTTGTTCAAAACTATACCCACCAACCAGTGATAAAACACGGCCAGTATGAGGGTCCATAGCGATAATCCCGCCGTTAACTTTAGGGATTTGCCTGAGATTATATTCCGTTTTTGATTTTGGTTTCCGCTGAACTAGTATCACATCTCCTTGTGAGATCACCTCTGTCACCTTTTTGGGTTTACGTCCTACTTCTCCCTTAGCCAACGCTTTTGCAGCCCACTGAATATCAGAGATATTTAGTGTGCCTTTCTCAGCTGCCTTAGCAGCGTTGACGGTTTTTTCATCTGCGTCGTCACCAGCTTTAGTTTCCTGATCAACAAACCCTATACGGGCTTCCTCGTCGCTTATGTTTAAAACGAGTCCAACGCGCCAATCCCCAATGTCTTTAGGGGTATTAAATTCGGAGAGACGTTTTTTCCAATCATCAAAGTTCTCAAATTTGCCAAGAGGACCACGATATCCATGACGTCGGTCAAAACCCTCTAATCCATCACGCAAAGCTTTACGCGCTGCAAGCTGCAAACCCGTATCAAGCGTCGTGCGAATTGAAAGTCCGCCACTGTAAAGTTCATCTTTTCCATATAGCTTGTATATTTGTTTACGGGCTTCTTCGACGAAGTACTCTGCGGCGAGATATTCGTCTCCTTCAAATCGTTTAGTGACAAGAATATCTGTTTGTTTAGCCGTATCAGAAGCTGCTTGAGACGCATAACCATCCTCAACCATCCGGTTAAGAACATAATTGCGACGATTAAGAGCTCTCGCTTTTTTTTCAGGATCTCCAACTTGATAATTACTTGGCGCTTTCGGCAGAACTGCTAGATAAGCAATCTGATCGAGCGAGAGCTCTTTCATAGGTTTACCGAAGTAATTAAGCGAAGCGGCGGCGACGCCATAAGCCCCTCGTCCGAAATAAATATCATTTAGATAAAGCTCTAAAATATGGTCTTTATCCAATGCCTTTTCAATGCGTCCAGCAATCACCACTTCCCGAACTTTTCGAGTGACATTGCGTTCATTACCGACAAGGAAGTTCTTCGCAACTTGTTGAGTTAGAGTTGACCCGCCTTCTAAGCGCTCTTTTCTTAAAACATGCCCGATATTGGCAATCATGGCCCGAGCAAACCCTTTCTCATCAAACCCATTATGATCATAAAATCTTTTGTCCTCTGCCGCGACAAAAGCATATTGCAACTGCTTAGGAACTGTTTCAATCGGGACAAAAACACGAGCCTCAGTCCTGAATTCCGAGATCAATTTGCCATCACCAGCATGAACTCTGGACATAACAGGCGGACGGTATTCCGCTAAAGCTTCGATACTCGGCAAATCTTTTGTCGCGCGGATAACAAATACGAACAAGGCAACTAAGAGGATCAGACCTAACACACCACCGATGGCTAAAAGCCATTTAAATATGTTCCAAAACGTTTTCATATCGCTAAAAGATGCTGTCCTAAACTTTTGTGACCAGATTATAGCTACTTATTGCCATGATTCTGTTGGTTCTGAACAGAGGTAGGCTAACTTTCGATTTTATCAAAATAGCTATTGATGGAGCGCGTGACTGAGCGCAAGACTTTCTTGCGGTGAGAAGCAGAATTTAGCAGTTTTTCATCTTGTGCATTAGATAAAAACCCAAGCTCCAGCAATATTGCAGGGACATCTGGCGCCAGTAAAACGAAATATCCCGCCCTGCGATGAGAATTCCCGATGAGTTTTGTGGAGCCCCCTAAATTTTTTAATAGCAAGTCAGCAAATTGTTCTGATTGTGTTTCAGTCTTACGCTGCGCAAGATCAACAAGAATATCTCCAACAGGATCAGTTTGTTCAGTCAAGTCGACATCCATAATCCAGTTTTGATTATTCACAATGCGTTTTGAGCGGTTCTTTGCTCTATCTGCCAGTGTATATACTGAGGCGCCTCTGGCTGTTTTGCTTCCGGCCGAATCTGCGTGAATGGAAATAAACAAATCAGCTCCCCCGGCGCGGGCTATCCTTAAACGCTCTTCATAATCAACGTAAATATCTCCAGACCGTGTCACCATTACTTTATAGCGTTTTGTCGCCAGTAATTGGCGTTGGAGTTCTTTGGCCGCAGCCGATGTGATCGTTTTTTCTTTTGTGCCTCTCACACCGATAGCGCCTGGATCATGTCCACCATGCCCTGGATCAATAACAATGACAGGTTTACGCCGAGGCTTTTCGGAAATAATGGGCTTTAACCGTGGATATGGTACAGTTTTAGTGAAGTAGCGCGGACCGTTTACAATAGGTTGGGCTATAAATGGGCGCGCGATATCCCCTTTAAGACCTATAATTAAATCATGACCTAAAGTGCGGTGATTTTTTAAATCCACGCCCGAGTTTAAATCTAAAACTATCCTAATATCATTTTCGCGCTTTGCCACACGAACACGTTTAACCCCGCCCTCCCCCTTAAAGGTCAAAGGGCCGTTGTTAAGCGTCTTACCACTTAAATTAACCTCTGCTGACGGCACATCAATGACAATACGCGGTTTATCTTCGCCAATAGAAAAAACCTTTACTTCGTCAGGTTTAGATATCCGTAAAACAACGTCAGACCCACTATAAGAGACAGACGACAAGGTTTGAGCCATAGCCGCTAGGCTTAGCCCCATCCATATCAAGGCTGTCATTATAAGAAATCTCACGAATCTTACCTCTGTTACGACGTATCTATGGATCAAACATGGTTGATAGAGCGTTACCAAGAACGGACTTGATACAGTTGCAAACATAATAGATGAAGAACTGTGATAGATGATTTAAAGCAAAATATTCGCAACTGCACTGCGTGTCAGCAATCTCCAAAACCTTTACCAGTTACGCCTAACCCTATTGTGAGCGGATCAGCCACCTCACTTATTCGTATCATTGGGCAAGCGCCAGGAACTTTAGCCCATGCCAGTGGGCGGCCCTTTACTGACCCTTCCGGTGTACGCCTACGCGACTGGCTGGGGGTTAATGAGACAGAGTTCTATAATGAAAAATTTTTCGCCGTCACTCCCATGGGCTTTTGCTTTCCAGGGCAAGACAATAAAGGCGGAGACCTTCCGCCTCGCAAAGAATGTGCGCCCTTATGGCAAGATAAACTGACTCAAGCTCTTCCTAATGTTGAACTGACATTATTGGTGGGCATGTATGCCGTCAAACATGTGTTGGCCGAGCGCGCACAGCGAAATTTAACAGAGACTGTCAGGCACTGGCGCGATTATGGGCCAAATATTATGCCCTTACCGCACCCGAGCTGGCGTAATAATGGCTGGATAAAACGCCATGAATGGTTCGCTGATGAATTAGAAGAGCTAAAAAGACGGGTTCACGTGCTTATTCGGGTGTAATATTTTCACGCCAGAACCTCTTTGGCAGCATGTTTGGTTAATAAACATTGCCAAAAGCTGATAAAATTCAGACAAAATGATCAACGAAACCCCACATTCCTGCCTTAAAACTACATTTTAGCTAAAAAACTGAATCAAATCTCAAATTAAATCTTAATATTAACCTTTAATTTACCTTGT
>CAYYMI010000046.1:0-17229 GCA_964472905.1 uncultured Hellea sp.
AGTTGAATAATCAACACCTTCTCTAATCACAATCAAGGCCGCTCAAAACCCGAGTCGGTCGCCAAAGACGCTTGGCTAAAAATTACCTAAGAACATGTTAGAGCGGGTTTCCATCGGGGTCGAGTTCGACTACGGGATAACCGAGCGCTTTGACCTCTTCCATATGTTTGGCTTTATCGCCAACCACCACCATAATCATTTCGTCCAGATTAAGGTGTTTAGAAGCGAGGGCGTCCATATCCGCTTTGCTCATCCCCTGAAGAATGGAGGCTTGCTCATCGACAAAGGACGGCTCCAAATTATAAGTCATCATCCGTGATAAAAAGCCAAGCTTTTGCGAGGGTGTTTCATAGGCGCGTGCGTCGCGTTGTCCGATAGCAGATTTCGTAAAAGTGAGTTCTTCCGCTGTGATGCCGCCACTTTTAAAACCGTCTATTTCTTTGACAAATTCAGTAATAGAGGCGGCGGTTGAATCAGCGCGAACGCCCGCTGCGGCGCGATAAACACCACGGGTTTCTTGACCGCTAAATCCAGAGCGCGCGCCGTAAGTATAACCTTTATCTTCGCGCAGGTTCAAATTGATGCGGCTATTAAAAGCCCCGCCAAGGGTGTAGTTCATCAGGCCAGAGCGGAAATATTCACCGGTCGCGTCATAAGGAAGTGAGCGTTTTCCAATTCTGATTTCAGATTGGGCCGCGTCGTCTTTATTGACGAAATAAACTTTTGTCTCTCCCAAGTCGGGAAAGTCTGCATTACCGACTGAGGGAACATCATCACCCTCCCATTGTTTGAGCGGTGATAGAGCCTTTTTCATGGCGGCTTCATTCAGGTCACTCACCGCAACGATACTCGCGATTTTAGGAGAATAATGAGCAGTATAAAATTCTTTTACGTCGTCCAGTGTGATTGCTTCAACGCTGTCTTCCGTGCCAGTATTGCCATAGGCAAAACTATTGTTTTTGCCATACATCAAGAGATTAAAGACATTATTGGCCGTCACGGAGGCTTCTTTCTTATCCGCTTTGATACCTTCTGATGTATTGGATTTTAAGCGGTCGAAATCTGCGGCGTCAAATTTTGGGTTCAGTAATGAATCAACGGCGAGCGCTACGGTTTGGTCTAGATTTTTCGTCAGACTTCGGATGCGCAGTGTTGTGTAGGTGTCACCCGAGGACCATGAATAGCTAGACCCCATTTTTGCCAGTTCATTGGCGATATCTTCAACCGATTTATTGGTTGTCGCATCATCAACCATGCGCGCCGTCAATGACGCCAGACCTAATTTTTCGAGGGGGTCGTGACTTTGTCCCGCTTTAATACGTAGGCTGATTGTAGTGGTCGGGGTTTCTGTGTTTTGCGCGCCTAAAATATCAATGCCATTTGAGAGCGTTGTTCGGTAGACATCCGGTGCTTTGATAGACGGATTAGCCCCTGAAGGCGGAATAATGCTGCGATCAAAATCATCTGTGGGGAGCTGCCATTCAAAAGCGCTTGCCGCTTCATCGGTCGGGATTGTACGTTCATACCTCTCCCATGTATCGGCTTTGGCTATGGCGTCAGATGCGCCTTTGGGCACAATGCTCATAATGACTGCAGGTTTGTCTTTTATGTATTTATTATAGACGCGCATGACGTCAGCTTTGGATACATTTTCATATCGCTTAATATCATCTCCGATACCGTTAGGTGTATCGCGGAAAGTTTCATAATAGGCTAATTGACCGACTTTTCCATTGACACTTTCAAGGCCGTAAATCATGCCTGAAACTATCGAGGCTTTAACGCGCGTAATGTCATCATCTTGGACGCCGCGCTCTTCAAACTCATCAAGGCTGTTTCTAATAATTGTTTCTAGGCCTGCGAGCTTTTGGACTTTCGCGGGGTTGGCGAGTGCAAATAATGTGAAACTACAGGAAAGTTCACGGCAAGAATGGCCCGCGCTCGCTTGCACTGTTAGGCCGGGCTTGTCTAAATTTTTATAAAGTAAAGATGTTTGTCCTTCGCCCATTATGTTCATGAGGACATCAAGCGGTGCTTCATCGGGGTGATTAGCATGGATGGTCGGCCATGACATATAGAGCAGGGGAAGCTGCACATTATCTTCGAGCGAAATATATCTATCCGCCTCTAAGGTAACAGGAACATATTCAGGCTTGCCCACGGCTGGACCCGTTGGAATTGAGCCGAAATATTTTTTAACCCAGGCTAATGTTTGCTCTTCGTCTAGGTCTCCGCCAATTGTGAGCGTTGCATTATTGGGGCCATACCAGCGAAGGAAAAACTTTTTAAGATCGTCCAGCGTTGCGCGGTCGAGGTCTTCTAAATAACCAATTGTTGACCAACTATAAGGATGACCTTCTGGGAATTGGGTTTCGCCCACACGTTCCCATAATAAGCCATAGGGACGGTTATCAACGCGTTGGCCGCGTTCATTTTTAACGGTCTCTCTTTGGACTTCGAATTTTTCTTGGGTTACGGCATTGAGAAAATATCCCATTCTATCAGCTTCAAGCCATAGCATTTTCTCTAATTGATTTGAGGGGACAGTTTCAAAATAATTTGTCCTGTCGCCATTTGTGGTACCATTCAACGTTCCGCCGGATTCTGTTATCAATGCAAAATGTTGTTCGTCGGCCACATTTTCAGACCCTTGGAACATCATATGTTCAAAAAAATGGGCAAAGCCAGATTTGCCAACATCCTCACGTCCTGACCCTACATGGTAGGTGACATCAACATGCACTAAGGGGTCGGACTTATCTTGGTGTAACACCACGGTCAGACCATTATCTAAAGTGTATTTTTTATAGGGAATAGCAATATCATTCCCGCTCGCCTTGAGGCTTTCAACATGAGAAATGCCGGCGGGTAGAGTGATATTCGGGGAGGTGATTTCTGTCCCTTGGCAAGCGGATAATAGCAAAGCTAAACTGGCTGATAGTAGTAATTTCTTACACATGAGGTTCTCCGAAAGTCATACGTCTTTTTTTTATTATTGTTTATCAATAATGTATAAAATGTTATTTATTGCGTGTCCATGGACCTCTTCGTCCAAAAACCTGTCTTTTTTCTTCAGGCTTTGACTTTGGTGCCGCTCGGCGTTGAGCTTGGCTTTGTGTTCCCGTTCTGCCAGCCCCATATTTAACGAGCGCTTCGATACGTTTTTCGATAGGAGGGTGTGTGGCAAACATTCCGGCAATACCTATGCGCGGATTTTCGAATGCCATTTCTTTTATTTCAGCAGGCATATTTGACAGCTCAGCTCGTCCAGATATTTTTTGCAGCGCGCGTATCATGGCATCGGGGTTTTTTGTCAGTTCAACAGCGCCAGCATCAGCCATATATTCACGTTTCCTAGACAAAGCGAAACGCGTCAGCATAGCGAGTAGGTATGAGACGCCAATGATAGCGATAGCAAAAAAGATTAGCGCGCCTGCATTGCCGCCCCCGCTTCGTCGGTGATGGTCACTTCGAGGAAGGTTTGTTCGAAAAACACCTCGAACGAGACCCTCTCCAACGAAGGCAAAGATCCCCACAAAGATCACAGCGATAATTAAAAGACGAACATCTTTATGACGGATATGCGAAAGCTCATGCGCTATCACCGCTTCGAGTTCTTCATCATCTAAGTTATTCATTAATCCTCGGGTGAGGGTAACCGTATAGTTCTTATCACGGATACCGCTTGCAAAAGCATTCATAGCATCGGTTTCAATGACTTTGAGTTTAGGTGTTATTTGTCCCCTGGAAATAGATAGGTTTTCTAAAAGACGATAAGCCCGTGGTTCTTGGGAAACCGTCACAGACTTAGATTTTGTGGCCATGTCTATCATGGCTTGATGACCTAAAAAGGCTATAGCAAACCACCCTCCCGCCGCGCCTAATGCGACAGGGGCAACTGTGGGCATGGAGTTGAGGGCGTAGGCTAAACCTTCATCAGCGCTTAAGTCTGATGTAAACCCTGTCCACAGTAAAATTAATGCATAGGCTAATAGCAGGAGTAATATTGGAAAAAAAATGAGCAGTAATACACTGCGTAAATTATTGTTCCAAATATGGGTCTTCAGGCCATAAGCTTCGATCATGGCTTACTAAATACTATGTATCAAAATCGACAGTCGGAGGCGTTTGCAGCGCTTCACGTCCTTCAGGGGCTTCGAAAAATTCACGCGCCTTAAACCCAAAAGGCCCTGCAATTAAGACAGCTGGGAATTGTTCACGACCCGTATTATATTCTTGAGCGGCATTATTGTAGAAACGACGAGAGGCGGCAATTTTATTTTCAACATCGGCTAATTGATCTTGAAGTTGCATGAAATTTTCATTGGCTTTGAGGTCAGGGTAATCTTCTGCAAGCGCAAATAGTTTTCCTAGCGCTGCAGACAGCATACCTTCAGCCTGAGCTTGTCCTTGAACGGTATTAGCTGATGCCGCGGCGTTTCTAGCTTTTACAACGTCTTCAAAGGTTTTGCTTTCGTGTTTTGCATAGCCTTTAACGGTGTTAACGAGTTGTGGAACGAGATCCTGGCGCTGTTTTAATTGAACTTCAATATCTGACCAGGCTTGATTACAGGTCTGTCTTAAAGCGACTAATCGGTTATATATTCCGATGAGAATGAAAGCCAGCACCACAATGATGCCAAGAATGACTAATAAAATTTCCATTTAAGTCCCCTAAGATGTTGCTGACTTTGAGTTTAGCTGGGATTCGTCCTGAGCGCCACTGATTTAATTCAGCATAATTGCGGGCAATTTAGTTGCTAATTGCGGCATCAATATAACCATAATTATCACAATAAACTGGATAAGAATAAAGGGTAGAACTCCGCGGTATAAAGCCGTGGTGGTGACTTCGGGTGGAGCTACCCCTCGTAAGTAAAAAAGAGCAAACCCAAAAGGAGGAGTCAAAAAACTGGTTTGTAGGTTTAAGGCCATTAAAACGCCCAACCAAATCGGGTCCATACCTGTTGCCAAAAGAGGCGGAGCAACCAAAGGAACCACAACAAACGTAATTTCGATAAAATCGAGAAAAAAACCTAAAATAAACATCACAAGCATGACTAACGCTAGAGCACCCCATTGTCCGCCCGGCGCGCTTTCTAGAAGCCGTCCAACAAGCTCATCCCCGCCAAAGCCACGAAAAACCAAACTAAAAATTGTAGCTCCGATGAGGATAACAAAAACCATACAGGTGATATGCATAGTTGTTCGCGAAACCTCAGAGAGGGTTTTGGATTTAACTAACGGCAGGAGAGATAAGGCAGTTCCGATAAAGGCTAAACCTGCAAGCCCTAAAGCTACTGTGACTGCAATACGTTCTATGCCTGTCCAGTCACTCTGTTCAAATCTCATATCCACACCCAAAAGGTCAATCGCAACTAATAATATGAACCCCAGAGCTGCTAATAAAGAAGCCTTTCGGCTCAGAGATGTTTCGGAAGTTCGGTAGGACGCTAAAAGTATAGCGCCGAGAGCTCCTAAAGCTGCCCCTCGTGTTGGCGTGGCATATCCTGACAGGATTGAGCCCAAAACGGCTATAATCAGAAAAATGGGAGGCAGCATGGCGATAAGCGTTTTGCGAATAAACTTCCAAGGCGAAACATTTTCAGGCCATTCTTGTGACGGAGCCATTGCAGGCTTCATGTAAGCTGTAATGGCTATATAAATGGCGTAGAAACCGACAAGTATCAATCCGGGTAATAGGGCGCCTGCAAATAAATCACCAACCGACACAACGCCTGTCGCTTCGAGTCCAAAACTTCTTTGGGCTTCCTGATAGGCGTTGGACATTTGGTCCCCTAAAATAACGAGAACGATAGAAGGGGGTATAATTTGCCCGAGCGTGCCTGAGGCTGCTATTGATCCCGACGCTAAGGAGGGGGCGTAATTGCGTTTCAACATTGTCGGTAAAGACAATAGCCCCATGGTTACGACTGTGGCGCCGACGATACCAGTTGAAGCCGCTAAGAGGGCGCCAACGAAAACGACAGAAATGCCTAGTCCACCTTTTAAAGGGCCAAAAAGATCTCCCATCGATTCAAGTAAGTCTTCTGCAATACGAGACTTTTCTAGCATGACCCCCATAAAGACAAAAAGAGGTACGGCTATAAGGATTTCACGTGTGATAAGCGGATAGATACGCCCTGGAAGAGATAATAAAAATTCAGGTTCAAATGTGCCTGTCGCAACGCCAATAGCAGCAAAGATAAGTGATATACCGGACAGAGTGAAAGCTACATTATAGCCGCCCATTAATCCCATGCAGGCTAGGGCAAACATTGATATGGCTAAGATGTCAGCCATTAATGCTTGCTGTCCTGCTCAGTAAAAAACAAAGGAGTGTGAGGTGGTCGCATTGGACGCGTTTGATCGTTTAAACACATGGCAGCTCTTATCGCGATAGCGAGGCCTTGAGCTATCATCATTATGGCAAATATAGGAATTAAGGTTTTAAGTAAAAACTCACCGCGTATACCATCCGTTTCAGCTGACCCTTCAAAAATTTGCCATGAGAAACTTACAAAGCTCTGTGAGTTCCATAAAATAATTAAACAGACAGGCAATAAGAGGGCGTAAAACCCAATAAAATCAACTAAGGCGCGGGACTTGGCACCCATACGCGTATGAAAAACATCAACGCGAACATGTTGGCCTGCCAGTAATGTAGCTGCAGCTCCTAACATAATAATCCCCGCATGAAGATATTCTGCGCTTTCAAATAATTTCGTCCAGCTTTGTCCAAAAATAGATAATGCAAAGACAGAAAAAGCGATCGTAAGGACCAGTATGGGCAATAACCACTTAGTTAATTCACCAATCCAAAATGACACGCTATCTATAAAGCGAATAAAAGCATTAGAAAATGACGTTAAATTATTGATATTAGGTAAGAATAAATAAATCAGAGGGAGAACTAATAAGGGGCAAAAAGCATAGCCTATTGCATGAAAAGCATGGCCTAATATTTGAATAATCTCCCCGACTGTCACAATTATCCCCCAAGGGCAGTTTGGCGGGCTTGAATATATCGTCCATCACTCATTTCAGTCCAGTGGCGATATTGATTTCGAGCCGCAAGATAGCTCTCATAAACTTTTTGGGTTCGCTTATCAGAATGACCAAATTCTCTGACGACATCTTCACTCACACGTCCAATTTCTCTCATGATGTCATCTGAGAAAAATTTAGGCGTAATTCCGTGATCGTTTTTTAAAACATCCAAAGCCTTTGCATTTTCAAATGTATACTCACCAAGGCTCGCATCATTTGCGGATTTGCAGGCATAACTAATCATGGCTTGTTCTGATGGCGTGAAACTATTCCAAACATCTAAATTTATACCTACAGCTAAAGAAGCTCCAGGTTCATGAAAGCCTGGCGCGTAATAATGAGGCGCTTCTCTGTAAAACCCGAGAGCATAATCATTCCATGGACCAACCCACTCGGTCGCATCAATTGAGCCGGATTGCAAAGCTTGATAAATTTCACCGCCAGAGAGCCTAACAGCAGCTCCGCCTAGCCGCCTGATGACTTCTCCGGCTAATCCGGGTATCCGCATTTTGAGACCTTTAAAGTCCTCAAGAGAGTTCATTTCCCTTTTAAACCATCCTCCTGTTTGATGGCCCGTATTACCCGCTTGGAAGGGTTTGATGTTAAAGTCAGCTGATAGATCATCCCACAAAGCTTGCCCTCCGCCATGGTCTATCCAGCCCATAATTTCAGCAGCCAGCATTCCCATGGGGACGGCTGTGAAGAAAGAAAAGGCTTTGGACTTACCTTGCCAGTAATATTCAGCGCCGTGATACATATCTGCAGCGCCTGTGCTTGTGGCATCAAAACATTCAAGGGCGCCAACTAATTCTCCTGCTGCAAATACTTTTACTTCGATGAGCCCGTCGCTCATATCATATAAGGCTTTGGAAAAGCGATTTGGCATTTGACCGAGTCCAGGAAAATCTTTTGGCCAAGTTGTCGCCATTCGAAATTGCCGCCTATTTTTAGATATAGCCGGAGCACTTAAATTCTGTGATGAATTATTCTTTGTAGTTTTGTTTGAGGATGAAGCCTTTTTGTCTTTTCCCAATACACCTACAACGCCTGCGCCAGTCGCGATGGCGGCGACTGCACCTAATATGTGTCGTCTTTTCATCTTACTTATCCATCTTTTCCCAACCCTCAGGTCCCAAAATTTCGCAAGGTTTAAACCGAGCTTTGTAGTCCATTTTTGGACTGCCCTCGACCCAGTATCCAAGATAAAGATAGGCGATATCAAGTTGTTGGCATCTTTCGATATGATCAAGGATCATCAAGTTTCCTAGGCTGCGTTTACCTTCCTCTGGGTCAAAGAAGCTATAAACCATAGATAACCCATCAATGAGACGATCAATTAAGACGCAAGCGATCAGTACATTATCGTTATTTCTGTATTCAATAATTTCCGTTTCAGCCGAGCATTCTTCAACCATCATTTCATATCTAATGAAATCCATGTCAGACATTCCGCCGCCTTCGTGCCGTGAATTCAAATAAATATGTAAAAGTTCAAATTGTTCCTGAGTGGCTATAGCTTCTCTGTGAAAACGGCGCACATCGGCATTGCTCTTAATTAATCTTCGAAAGTTTTTGCTAGGAAAAAACTCAGCAGTTCGAATGCGTAAAGAACGACATTCTTTGCAGTTTTCGCAGGCTGGGCGGTAAATAACATTTTGAGACCGTCTAAAACCTGCATGGGTTAAATAATTATTCAGGTGAGGGCCAGAGAGCGGGTCTAACTGTGTAAATATTTTTCGTTCCATTCGTCCAGGCAGGTAAGGGCAAGGCGATGGGATCGTTAGATAAAATTGCAAGCGATTCGGATCAAAGGGCTGCGTCATAGGATTTTATAACACCTTATTTTTCAAAAACCATCTCACAATCTATCCAACCATCTTATAGCTGAAAAAAGAATGGGACGATTAATGTAAAGGTTATCCAAATCACAAATATCAAAGGTAATCCAAACTTTGCGAAATCTGCAAAGTTATAACGCCCAGGTCCCATGACTAATAAATTTGTCTGATAAGCAATTGGCGTGGCAAATGAACAATTAGCAGCAAATATAACTGTCAGCACCATAGCGATTGGATCAATACCTGTTTGTTGACTTATGGCTAAGGCGATAGGAGCAAAAAGTAGAGCTGCTGCGCTATTAGAAATAATATTTGTTAAAAGGGCGATAATTAAAAATACAGCAGCCAGTAGGACGTGATTTCCTAGAGGTTGAAAAATTTCAACAACTTTCATACCAATAAAAGAGGCCCCGCCTGTCTTTTCTAGAGCCAGTCCCATAGCAAAGGCCGCGCCAATGAGCAGGAAAATTCTCATATCTAAGGCTCGAACGGCTTGGCGAACATTTAAACATCCGGAGGCGATCATGCCTAAAGCTCCTGATAACGCCGCAATTTCTATGGGGACTATTCCTGTTGCGGCCGCAATGATAGTCAGCCCAAATATTATCCTGGCATAAAGAGATTTTCTAATGTCGGGCAACTCCGCGGTGGACCAGTCCAATAATAATAGATCTCTATTATTCCGCAAAGCCCGCATATTGGCTTCATATCCAAAAAGTAAAAGAACGTCTCCGGCTTCAAGGCGAATATCCAGCATACGTTTTCTGATCATGCGAGAACGTCTTTGAATACCCAGTACGAGACATCCTGTCTGGCGACGAAATCCAATTTGTTCAATATTTCTACCAATCATGCGCGATCCTGGCGCAATCACCACTTCACTCACAACAATTGTATCAGAGCTTTCAGAAGATTTACTTTCATCGTGGAATCCTGCGATACTTAACATGCCCTCTAAGTACTGGGAATCTGTCGATAATAATTTAGATAAAGATTTTCGCGTCGCGGCAACGATTAATATGTCCCCAGATTGTAAATCTACATCAAACGGTGGAAGCAAAGCATTTTCACCGCGTTGTATCATACGTACTGTTACGTTTTTCAGGGCAGGGTAAAGGCCTGCAATAGGTTTGGCTTTAACGAGGGGGTGATTATCAGTCACCCTGATCTGGGCAATATATTGCCGCCCTGCGTCACTCACTTCTGCTTCAAGAGATTGACGTATGGGTAGCAATATCGGCGCGGCGAAAATGACATAAATGGCTCCGACCGCAGCCAGAATAATACCAGGGCCAAATTGTGTAAAAAAGTCGAGAGAAATATCAGCTGTACGCTGAAGAACATCATTGACGAGTAAGTTGGTTGATGACCCAATTAAAGTCGTCATGCCTGCGAGAATACAGATGAAACTCAGGGGCATCATATATCGTGAAGCGGCTTGCCGTAGCCGTGATGACATTGCGGATAAGACTGGGATAAACATAACAACGACAGGCGTGTTATTCATGAACATAGATACGCCAAAAGCAATTCCAAATACCATCGCTAATGTACGCCTTGGGGACCGATCTAAAGCATTGTTAATGGTCATAATCGGGCCTTCCAAAGCCCCGGTCAGGAACATGCCCTGACCAACAACCAATAAGGCCATGATTGTTATTAAAGCTGGGGCTGCAAACCCTGATAAAAGGGTGGCGCTATCAATGGAGTTACTGTCGTGAGGTGAAAAGAAATGAAAGAAAATCAATAGCGTAACAATAACGCCGATTGAAATCGTCTCGATCGAAAACTTCTCTCGAATATAAAGCCAAACAGCGACGAGTACGATGCCAAATGTTGCCCACATTTGCCACGTCGGAGCTAAGGATAAGGATGTGAATTCAGCCATTTCCACTTAGCGCTCAAGATTATTTGACTTTAATAAGACTGTCATAACTATATTTGATTGAATAGAAGGCTTTAAAGCAAGGATATTTTGGAGAAAGTTTGTGGCAAAATGTGCATTTTTAGGTCTGGGTGTCATGGGTTATCCTATGGCAGGACATCTTGTAGCCGCAGGGCATCATGTAACCGTCTGGAACCGGACGATAGGTAAAGCAAAAAACTGGTCTGATGAGTATAATAGTCATTATGAAAATGATATTCAAAAAACTGTTCAAGCTGCTGATTTTGTTATGATTTGCGTCGGCGAAGATGCTGATGTCTATGCTGTTGTTGAACCCGCCATTGAGGCCATGTCCGCGAATGCTATTATTGTAGATCATACAACGGCTTCGGCAGAATGCGCTCGTAAGTGTCATGACATGGCCAAGGCTAAATCAATTGGTTTTATTGACGCCCCAATATCTGGCGGCGAGGCTGGGGCGGTAAATGGCCAATTGACCATCATGTGCGGCGGTAATGAAATGGATTTTCAGAAAGCTAACCCTATTATGAACGCCTATGCAAAGGCAACCAAGCTCATGGGCGATAGCGGGGCAGGACAATTAACCAAAATGGTCAATCAAATTTGTATTGCAGGCATCCTTCAGGGATTAGCCGAAGGGGTTCACTTTGCTCAAAAAGCAGGTCTTGATGTTGATGAAGTGGTGCAAGCTATTGGTAAAGGAGCGGCTCAAAGCTGGCAAATGGACAATCGAGCTTCGACAATGGCTAAGGATGAGTATGAATTCGGGTTTGCAGTTGATTGGATGCGTAAAGACCTTGATATTGCTTTAAAAGCCGCGGACACAGTCGGAGCGGATCTTGTGATGACAAAATTAGTCGATGAATATTATGCGGATGTTCAAAAAATGGGGGGTCAACGTTGGGATACGTCTAGCCTTCTTAAGCGTTTGAGTTAATTAAATTTTTCATACTTGGGTATCACGTTCAATACCCAAGTATGAATGCGGCCCCGCACTATGTGACCTCTTATTGCGAAGGCCTTTTCTTATGTATTGTATTATTAGGTAATTATAACTTGTAAATATTGACAATGTTTTGTAGCGCCCAAATGGGAGCAATAACATGAACCGAGTTTCGGGACATTATTTATCGTGTATTATCGAGGCTTGTGAGCTCTTGGGCTTTCCAAAAGGCAATGAATGCCAATCATTTTCACTCCCTCAAGTTAATATTGAAGATCCTCTGCAACGATTCCAAGATAATTATTTATTAGATTTATATAAGGCTGCATCAGAGCATCTTAGTGAACCCAATATTGGCCTTAAAGTTGGCTCGAAATTCAATATATCATGGCTTAATGAGACAGGAAAACTTCTCCCATTTTGTGCGACACTTGGAGAAGTGGGGTTTATGCTTGGGCGATATCATCGTTTAACTCAATCTTTCGGGACGTCAGAGCTGACGCTTAATGACTTAGGGGCTTGGTTGTTATGGCAGCCACAATATGATGACTCTGAGAACTATAAACATGTCATTGAAGCTATTTTTACAGGGATGATAATCGCAACTAAATGGCTTCTGTGGAATGAGCATAATCCCATACAAACCGTCCATTTTCGTCATGAAGCTCATGGTGATCTCACGGCTTATGAAGACATCCTTGGGTGCCCTGTTCTATTTAATCAAGATAATGACGCCATTGGATTTGACAGTTCGTATTTAAACTTTCCGCTAGCGACGAGTAATCCAGAGCTTAAAACTGAAATATCTCGGAGCCTTGATAGATTGCTTCTGAGATTAGATGATGAAAGCGCTCTTATCGCCCAAGTTGAGGCTTCAATTCGAGAACAACTTCATGAAAAGACACCTCTAGTCGCTGAAACTGTGAGGCATTTGAAACTTTCTGAACGAAAATTGAGGTATCAGTTAAAACGTCGTTCAACGAATTTTCGGCAGATAGTGAATAGAGTTAGGCGAGAAATTTGCGACGCAGAAATGCGTAAAAACACCCGAATATCTGTTATTGCCCAAAAGCTAGGATATCACGATCAAAGTGCCTTTAATCATGCTTTCCACAAGTGGCACGGCATGTCACCGCGTCAATATCAGGCTAACCATTCAGCTGCGCGCGGCGCGAAATAGCTTAGTACTCCGTCACATCCAGCACGTTTTAAGCTGGTCAGGCTTTCTAAAATCACCCGTTTTTCGTCGAGCCAGCCATTCTGCGCAGCCGCCATTAGCATCGCATATTCACCGCTGACCTGATAGGCATAGGTAGGCATCGCGAATTCATCTTTTACGCGCCTAATAATATCAAGATAAGGCATGCCGGGTTTAACCATGACCATGTCTGCGCCTTCTAGAATATCCTGCTCAACTTCTCTAAGGGCTTCATCCGTATTGGCAGGGTCCATTTGATAGGTGGCTTTATCTCCTTTCAGAGCCGCCGCGGTTCCAATAGCGTCGCGATACGGGCCATAAAACCCAGAAGCATATTTGGCCGCATAAGACATAATCATCACATCTGGATGGTTATGTTGTTCAAGCGCGCCTCGAATAGCGCCCACACGGCCATCCATCATATCAGAGGGCGCTACTATATCAGCACCTGCTTCGGCGAGGATTAAGGCGCTCTGAGCTAAAATCTCGACGGTTGGGTCATTTATAATTCTTTCGCCTTGCATCAGGCCGTCATGCCCATGATTGGTATAGGGGTCGAGCGCTACATCGACGATGACACCTATCTCAGGGACAGCCGCTTTTACGGCGCGAATAGCTTCTGGAATAAGACCTTTCTCATTAAGGGCTTCACTAGCTTTAGCGTCTTTGAATTTTGGATTAATATGCGGGAAGAGGGCTATAGCTGGAATACCAAGATCGCGGGCCCGCGCGGCCTCCTTAACGACTTCCTTCAAATTTACGCGGTCAACGCCCGGCATTGAGGGGACGGGATCGCGGGCTTTTTTACCGTCAGATAAGACAATCGTCCAAATCAAATCATCCCGACTCAGGCGTGTTTCCCGCACAAGACGACGAGACCAATCAGCTTTACGGGTGCGGCGTAATCGCAAGTCAGGATAGGTAGCCACTATTAACTCCATAGATTCAAACGCTTATACAATCCATACCATGATATGATATGAGACAATTTGTGACGTTTATTGGCTGGAATATGGCGTAGCATTTGCGTATAGGCTAGATGAAATTTCGATTAAGGTTCCTGTGATGGGCGAAAAATTCAGAGATCATTTTGCGGCAGCTGTCGGTAATGTGCGTGAAGAAGGGCGTTATCGCATCTTTCGTGACATTCGGCGCAAGGCTGGCGCGTTCCCCAAAGCGACGTGGTTCAAAGAAAATTCAGAGCAAGACATTACGGTGTGGTGTTCAAATGATTATTTGGGCATGGGACAGAATGAATGTGTCGTTGAAGCCGTCAAATCAGCTGTTGATGCAGCGGGAACAGGGTCCGGCGGAACGCGGAATATTTCTGGGACAACGCGCTATCATGTTCAGCTCGAAGCTGAACTGGCTGACCTACACCAAAAAGATGCGGCACTAGTGCTGACATCAGGCTATGTAGCCAATGAAGCGACCTTAGGCGTGATGAGTAAAATCCTACCTGGCTTGATTATCTTTTCCGATGAAATGAACCATGCCTCCATGATTTCAGGTATTCAGCGTTCGCGTTGTGAGAAAAAAATATTTAAACATAATGATTTGAATGATTTAGAAGCAAAACTCAAAGCTACATCTCATGATACGCCTAAGCTAATTGCCTTTGAGTCAGTTTATTCAATGGACGCGGATATCGCGCCGATTAAAGAGATTTGTGATCTGGCCGATAAATACAACGCCTTGACCTATATTGACGAAGTCCACGCTGTCGGCATGTATGGCCCGACAGGCGGCGGCGTTTGCGAAGAACGCGGCCTTATGGGCCGTATCGACATTATTCAAGGCACGCTTGCGAAAGCTTACGGCATGATTGGCGGTTATATCGCAGCTGATGAAGTTATCATCGACGCTGTACGCTCTATGGCTTCTGGCTTTATCTTCACAACGTCTATTCCGCCTAGCACGGCTGCGGGCGCGTTACGATCCGTCAAAGTGCTTAAGGTTACACCTGAAAAACGCACGCAGCATCAAGAACGTGCCAATGCTCTCAAAACGCGATTACGGGCAGGGGGGTATGATTTTATCGACGGTGAAACTCACATCGTTCCGCTCATGGTCGGCGACCCTGTTAAATGCCAAGCCATTTCAGACCGTCTTATCGAAGATTTCGGTATTTACGCTCAACCCATCAACTTCCCAACAGTGCCCCGCGGGACAGAACGTCTTCGTTTTACCCCAAGTCCATTCCATACGGATGTCATGATGGATGAATTAATGGCCGCTTTAGAGGTTGTTTGGGCAGAATTTGGCCTCAAACGTGAGCGTGTCGCGTAATCACACATAAATGTCGGTTTAGAGCATTGCGATAGGCGTAATTTACGCCTATGCCACGCGTGAAATTACCCCAATGGAGTCGCATCATGAGCGCCGCATCCACAGCCCATCTTGGAAATTACTTCACACAGTCTTTGAAAGACCGCGATCCTGAGCTTTATGCCTCTATGAAGGATGAGCTTGATCGCCAAAAGCATGAGATCGAACTGATTGCTTCAGAAAATATTGTCTCTCAGGCTGTTCTCGAAGCGCAAGGCTCTGTGTTGACAAATAAATATGCCGAAGGTTATCCGGGCAAACGCTATTATGGAGGATGTCAGCATGTGGATGTCTCCGAAACTCTTGCCATAGAGCGGGCTTGTAAGCTCTTTGAATGCGGCTTTGCTAATGTGCAGCCCAATTCAGGATCGCAAGCCAATCAAGGTGTTTTCTTCGCGCTCTTAAAACCTGGAGACACTATTTTAGGTATGGACCTCGCCTCTGGCGGGCACCTAACCCACGGCGCGCCGCCCAACCAATCGGGTAAATGGTTCAACGCCATTTCATATGGCGTAACCAAAGATACGCACTTAATTGATTACGAACAGGTGGAAGCTTTAGCCCTTGAGCATAAACCCCAAATGATTATTTGCGGCGGGTCGGCCTATGCTCGCCAAATTGACTTTGCACGCTTTCGCGCCATTGCCGATAAAGTAGGGGCGTATCTACACGTTGATATGGCCCATTTTGCAGGCCTTGTTGCCGGTAAAACACATCCATCTCCATTCCCTCATGCGCATGTGGCGACAACGACAACGCACAAAACCCTTCGCGGGCCCCGCGGCGGTATGATTTTAACCAATGATGAGAAACTGGCAAAAAAATTCAATTCAGCCATTTTTCCGGGCATTCAAGGCGGCCCCTTAATGCATGTTATTGCCGGTAAAGCCGTTGCCTTTGCTGACGCGCTTAAGCCTGAGTTTAAAGATTATAGCCAAGCCGTTATTGATAACTGCAAAGCCATGGCCAAAGCCCTTGTTGATGCAGGTTACGCTGTCGTTTCCGGCGGAACGGATACGCATTTGGCCTTGATTGATCTCTCTCCCAAAGGAGTGAAGGGTAATGCGGCCGAGAAGGCTTTAGGCCGCGCGTATATTACCTGTAATAAAAACGGCATTCCTTTTGATAAAGAAAAGTTCACTATCACCTCTGGCATTCGGGTTGGCTCTCCTGCGGGAACAACGCGCGGCTTTGGGACGGCAGAGTTTAAACTCATTGGCGAATTAATGGCCGAAGTACTCGACGCGCTAGCTGAAAACTCAAAGGGTGATCCAGAGGTTGAGGAGAGCGTCAAACAGCGCGTTAAAGCGTTGACCGCAAAGTTCCCTATATACGAGAACTAAACTTGTTCAGGCGCTTGTAAGGCTAAGATTTGGATTTTCTTTTCAGGGCTCAGAATCAATAAAGTGATTTCAGCCCAGTGACGAGACGAGGTAAGCTGGTTGTAGGACAAACGAGAACTAAAGGCCGGTCAATTTTCTCACGTGATAAATTTTAATACTGTGAACAGGTATTCCTAGTAATATGAACGGACAATATAAAAACACAATAGGGAACGCTAAAAAGCAACACTTTTGAAACTGCGACCGGATCGCAAAGAGCGCATTTTCGGGTAAGTAATTACCCCTAAGGTATTGATAATATTTAGGCAAGCGAAGCGCGGCAGAAGTCTCATTAGACTAATGCTGCCAAATCAACAGTTTTTATCAAGTGCAATTTTCTTCGAGAGTTTAAATTGCTGTCAGAAGTCATTAAGCCCTAAAATGAATCCGTAAAATACTTAGGAAATTCACCTGCCAAATGGGACAGGAAAGTCACTTAAAGGCGGAATATACCCTAGCCATAACAAATGTGACTTTAAAATGATTCACAGCTTTGAATGGCTTAAAACGCCCAAAGTAAGCCAAGAGGCTTAAAACGCCTGCGGTTTCAACTGGTCGTCGCAACACTTTAGTTATTTACTAAA
>CAYYMI010000047.1:0-16595 GCA_964472905.1 uncultured Hellea sp.
AGCCCCAGCATTCCATCTTGCGGGTTGAAAGGTAGCGAAGGAAGCGGGCGCCTTTAATGCGCCAGCTCTCGCCAGAATAATCGTTTTCGTAATCGTCATCATAACGGCTCATACTCTCTCTCCTCTTCCGGCTTCGTTTAAATGCCGAAGCCGGCTATACGAGCGCCGCCGATGCGGCTACCCATCACGGCGCGGTGGCGGCGTGAACGCGTGTGACGTACTGATGTTTCGGCCTCAAATGTCGGGATGGCACTCCCAGTATTTGACCCTGCATCGATGTCAAAAGTGCGGTAAGTCATAGTCTCTCTCCTTTTATCGTCTCCTTATGCTGAGGTGTTGTCCTCAGCGACACATTCAAACTGCCTATAAATGAGGAAACTGTCGAGAAATTTTAAGTCGTTGATTTTATTATATATTCTTCACTTTTTGAAATTCAGTGGATTTTAATTTAGTTTTTTTTACTAATATTATTTGCTATTTAGTTATATTTATTAGTATATTTGACCTATGTCGAGCATTCCTGCGCAGCCTATCGGCCAATCCGAATCCTTCCACGCTCTCATGGACCGTGTTTCCAACACAGCTTCTTTGGATAGACCCGTCTTAATTGTTGGTGAGCGCGGAACCGGAAAAGAAATGATTGCCTCTCGGCTTCATTTTCTATCTCCGCGGTGGGAAGCACTCTATGTCAAAGTCAATTGCGCAGCCTTTTCAGATGATATGCTCGACCGCGAGCTTTTCGGAGAAACCTTCATGGATGGCCGTGATGATACCAATGGGCGCTTCTATGAGGCCGATGGCGGGACAATATTTCTTGATAATATAGAGTCTCTCTCCCCTCGCCTGCAGGAAAAACTTATGCGGGCTGTTGAGTACGGCGAATACGAAGCCGGCGGCGAGGCTGAAACCCAGCAAGTAGATGTCCATTTGATTACGGCCACTGGTATTGATCTGCCTGCTGCCGTCAGACGCGGCGAATTTCGGGCTGATTTGATCGACCGTCTTGCCTTTGATGTCATTACGCTACCTCCTTTACGCGCCCGCCGCGAAGACATTGCACTTTTAGCCGAACATTTCGGCCGCAAAATATCTGCCGACCTCGGAGCCGATGCTTTTCCTGGTTTTACCGCCGAAGCTATGGTCACAATTGAAACCCGGGATTGGAGCGGCAATGTTAGAGAACTTAAAACAGTCGTCGAAAGAAATGTCGCCAGAGCGTTCCTACTGGATGAAACTCTTACAAATCCAATCTCAGATCTTAATTTCGACCCCTTTGAAAGCCCTTATCGATTAAACGATACGGAAGTATCACCCTCCGCTCCTGCGAAAATAGCTATAATAGATGAAAACATAGCTCAGACCGAGGAGATGCCTGCAGGCCTTTCTACAAGTTTCAATGAGCGCGTCTTAGTCTTTGAAAGACGGCTCATTGATGAGGCTTTGAGGCTTCATGACGGGCATCAAGGAAAAGCGGCGGCTCATTTAGAACTAACCTATCACAGTTTTCGCGGATTACTTCGCAAACATGGCTTAAAAAAGTAAATCAAAACCGTCTTTTTTGTTTCAAGTCTTTACATTGAAGCGACTTTTCGATTAGCGTTCGGAAAGTCTGCAAAAGTCTATAAATATAATGCTTAAAAGGGGATGTTCGATGAAGACGTCGGGTTCGAAGAGTAAGTTTTTTTTAGCCAGTGCCGCTACGGTGTTAATGGGTCTATCGGCGTGTCAGCCTCAATCTGATACATCTACCGACACTCAAACGAGTAAACCAAGTAACACGGCAGACGTAACCAAAGTAGAGCGCAACCCGACCAAAAATGCTTATTTCGGCGACACACATGTTCATACGAAAAATTCCTTTGACGCCTTTATCGTCGGCACCCGTACCAATGCCGATGACGCTTACCGTTTCGCGAAAGGTGAGCCCATAGATAACGGTGAAGGGCATCAAATCCAGATAGATGGACCGCCGCTTGATTTTTATGCCGTGACAGATCACGGCGAATATATGGGCGTGATAGCGGCCATGCGCGATAAGAACTCTCATATTTCTAAAACCAAAACAGCTAAATCCATCTTTGGCTTATTTGGGGGCTCGCGCGAAGACCGTACAAATGCCTTTATTAGAATCGGCACAACCATCGTTACGGGTGAACCCATCGAAGATATTTATGATCGTGATTTCATCGACAACGCCTGGGCCGAAAATGTATCGGCCGCAGAGAAGCATAATGAACCCGGAAAATTCACCACATTTGCGGGCTATGAATTCACGGCCATGGAAATCCTTGGCAATATTGATGATAATTTAGGAGCGATCAATTTACACCGTAACGTTATTTTTGAAGATGTCGCGCCTACGCGCCTTTTCTCTACACTTGATAGCCCTAACCCCGAAGACCTATGGACGTGGATGAATAGTGAACGCGCGGCAGGCCGTGATGTTTTATCTATTCCGCATAATTCAAACGGGTCAAATGGAGCCATGTTTGATTTGGAAATGACGGACGGCTCACCCCTAACCGCAGCCTATGCCAAAAACCGAATTCTCAATGAACCTATCGTTGAAATGACTCAAATTAAGGGCACATCGGAAACACACCCTCTGCTATCCCCACAAGACGAATTTGCCGATTTCGAACTTTATGACATCCTCATTGGGATGCCCGTCAAATCGAAAGTCACAGAGGGTAGCTTTGTCCGCCCTTCCCTTGCCCGCGGCATGAAACTCGAAGCGGAGCTAGGTGAAAACCCTTATAAATTTGGCATGATAGGGGCGTCAGATACGCACGTTAGCGCGCCCTCTCTATCCGAAGAAAATCACTTTGGTAAATTCGCCAATGATATGAACGCTGATGTGCGCGGCTCTGTTCCGCGCGGCGGCGCCAAGACATGGCCAGCAGCTAATGAAGACCCCGGCGCGCCTGACGCTGGTGACATGCAGCTCATTGCCGCCGCTCAATATGGCGCCTCTGGTTTGGCCGGTGTTTGGGCCGAGTCCAATACCCGCGAAGACATTTTCAACGGGATGAAAAATAAAGAGACCTTTGCCACCTCCGGCCCGCGCATGCGCGTTCGCATGTTTGCCGGACAGGATTACGCCCCGACGATTTTAACACAGCCAAACTTAGCCGAATTGGCTTATGCGGGCGGCGTACCTATGGGCGGAGACCTCACATCAGATGGTAGCTCACCAACCTTCTTGGCCTGGGCGACCCAAGACCCTAATGGCACACCCCTACAGCGCTTGCAGATCATAAAAGTCACCCCAACCGGAGAGGCCCTTTATGATGTGGCCTGCGCCAGCGGCGCGGCAATTAATCCGGCTACCCATCGCTGCGCCGATAATGGCGCAAGCGTTGATTTGGCGACCTGCGCGACGAATGACGAAACAGGCGTTGCCGAGCTTAAAGCGGTTTGGGAAGATCCTAATTACACAAGCGGCGAGCACGCCGCCTATTATGTCCGCGTGCTAGAAAACCCTAAATGCCGCTGGAGCACATGGGACGCGATCCGTAATGGTACGCCCCCTAACCCGCAAATGCACGCCACACTTCAAGACCGCGCTTGGACCAGTCCAATTTGGGTTAAATAGAAGGCTTAACAACACACTGATTTAATTTCAGATTTGTGTCAGTTACAGCTTGATAAAGCCTGCCCCACGCCATATATGACGCGCGCGGGGTGGAGCAGCCCGGTAGCTCGTCAGGCTCATAACCTGAAGGTCGTAGGTTCAAATCCTACCCCCGCAACCAAATACAAAGACCCTCGCCTCGGCGGGGGTTTTGTGTTTTTTCTGGATTGAATTTGCACTTATGATCTTCAGGTGGAACCTGAAGGCTTCGAAGAAGGTTTCGCATTTGCGAAAATTTTCAATCCTGTGAATTGAAAATAATCGTAGAAGGCCTCGGCAGAGGCAATCTGGTTCAAACCCTACCCCCGCAACCAAATTTATCATCGAGACCACATCAGCAGGCAAGCGCCAATGCTATCCGCCTAGGGTTTATAGGCAGATCATGCAAACCCATTAGCGGTATGGGTATTAGGGCTAAATTTTCGGCAGAGTTTGCCTTAAGGTGGTTTCAAAGTCACCATAGGCTGAGTTGAAAGCATGCCTAGACTCCCGCCTATATGGCAAACCTCATCACGCCTTTGGCAGAGACGCCGGCGCATGCCGAGCCTATAAACCCCAACACGGCCATTCACACTCAGACGACAAGCCCGCTCCATAAATTGCCCCACCGTCAGGCGGCGGGCATTAAGGTGGTGCAAGCCTGCATAGAGACGTGAGGCTGGCAGGCCTCTGCGCAATATCCGCCTGTCTTTGCGGCTTGCGCGCAGGCGCGGCGCATAAGCGGCGCGGGCAGATTCCGGCAGCAAGGACGGCGCGCGCTGATAGCTCGTGGCAGACAGCCCGCATGCCCCCAAAGACTGTCGGTTCATATGTCGGCCTAGGCAACACACCCAAAGCCGCAGCCATGCGAGAAACCCAAATAGCCCATAGCCAGATACAGCTCCCCCGCAGGCGCCCATCAGAGGGGCAGCCCCGCTTTTCAAGGCGGGTGTGGGAAGGCCTAATACCTTCATGTCATATGTCCTCGTCACATAGGTCATGAGCGTAACATAACCCCGCCAGAGTTTGTGAGGATTAGTTTTTTGATTTTTTAAAACGTTCCCACACACGCGTCATTGCAAGACTTCGTTCTTGCAATCCATCATGTTGACTCTCGATGAATACCATGGTCGATTATGGCTAAGAACGGGAGATGGATTACAAGACCAAGTCTTGTAATGACGGGAATAAGCTGGCTTTAGCACTCCTCATGCGTTTCACTGCATTTGATAATCTGACTCTCAACACCCGTTATTCATTTGTTAAAAGAGGATTAACTCTGTTTACGATAACACTTTTAACTAACAACCAAAGATAGATTATTAAGGTTCTTAACCTATAATAATTCTATGGACGTGGGATTGAGTCAGGATTTGTCTATAGAGCAGCTTCGCCAGCTAGGCGTGGCTATTGACAACTCACCGTCGCCCCTCACGCTATATGATAAAAATTATAATATCATATATGCTAATAAAACATCTCAAAATCTGTGGCCAGAACTTCATGCCCAATTAGCTAAGGGGCTTGGCTTAGAAAAGGCGGCCTATGAAGCCGCTCGCGTTCTCTTTCCGGAAGCGCCAGACAACGTCGTCAATGCCGCTGCAGACTATGCAATTTTCACCTTTGTGACACCTGGCGACCATGAAATGATGGCCCCTAATGGTCGCTGGTTGAAGCTTAATCACCAAGATATAGGAAATGGAGTCATTGCCGGAACCGGATTTGATATTACGGACTTCAAGCATAAGGAAAAAGATCTTAAACGCGCCAAGACAGCCCAATCTAAGCTCATTCAAGATTTAAAATATGGCCTATTGGTTATCGATGATGACGGCCTCATAACCCTCTTCAATCCCGCCTACCAAGATTACTGCCGGTCTCTTGGATTTGAAGTCTATTTCGGCATGCATACGAAAGAGCTAACGCAATCCTTTGTGGATGCAAAAGCTATAGATATCGAGATTGAGGATTTTAATATCTGGTTTAAAGAATTTTACGAAACGAGATTTGGAACCGATAAAGGCTTGGTTGAAGAATTTAGTCTTAGAGACGGCCGGCATATTTTACGGCATCAAAATTATAGAAAACTTGTCGGAAATATCATTACAATTACCGATATTACAGAGATTAAGAATGCTCAACTCAATGCCGAAGCTGCGGAGCGGAGTAAGGCAGAATTTCTCGCAAATATGAGCCATGAAATCAGAACCCCCATGAACGGCGTTATGGGCATGGCGCAATTATTAGAGCGTCGTGATCTCGGAGAAGAAGAAGATCATTACGTTCAAATCATAAGACGGTCGAGCAAAGCCTTGCTGACAATCATCAATGATATTCTTGATTTTTCAAAACTAGAAGCCGGAGGCGTTGTCCTTGAAAACGCGCCCTTTAATTTACAGGATTGCCTTGAAGATGTCATGGCGCTTCTCTCAATGGCTGCGGCGGAGAAACATGTCGATCTGCTCTTCAATCTTCAAGAAGGGCTTCCTCTATCTTATGAAGGTGACGCGGGAAGATTACGCCAAGTCATTACAAATATCATTGGAAATGCCGTTAAATTTACAGACCAAGGCCATGTTCTCATTGATGTAAAGGGACAACAAATAGGGTCTGAAACGCAGTTAAACATTTCCATTGAAGATACAGGCATTGGTATTCCACCTGAAAAAATAGATTCCATATTTAACAAATTTCAACAAGCCGATGGAAGCACGACCAGGGCTTATGAAGGAACTGGATTAGGCTTAACGATAGCCCAGAGGCTTATAAAATTGATGGGCGGCAACATAACGGTGACAAGCGAATTTGGTAAAGGCTCACAATTTAATATAGATATCACTTTGCCTGTTGTAGCTCAGCAAAGGCAGACAGAGTTGGACATAAGCACCATCGCAAATTCCAAGATATTAATTGTTGATGACAACCTTACGCATTGTAACTTATTGAGACAACAGCTCTCTGATTGGAATTGCAAATCCGCAACTGTTCACTCTGCTAAGCAAGCTATCAAAGCCTTGGAATTAGCGAAGACAAAGAACATCACCTTTGACCTTATTATTCTCGATTATCAAATGCCTGAAGAAACAGGCGATGTTTGTCTCGATAAAATTCAAGCCCATAATGATTTCAAGGATATACCCATTGTCATGATGGCATCCATCATAGAAACGGGTATTGTCAAACGTCTTCAAACTCAAGGGCTCAATGCCTATTTAACCAAGCCATTTAGTTCGGAAAAACTTCATAAAACGATAAACTCCGTTCTAATTGATAGCGTAAAGACCCGCTCTAAATCTCAAGCCAAGATTATAAATTTAGGAACCCAAGCCCTAAATCAAGTCGCTATAAGTCATTTAGATTCTGAAACTCAAGACATTCTAACCCGTCAATCACCAAGCTCTAAGATTGATATTTTAATCGCGGAAGATAATGAGATTAACGCTGTGTTATTAGAGTATGTTTTGAGCGAATTGGGAGTCAGTTTCAAAAGAGTAGGTGATGGACAAGAGGCTGTAGAGCAATTCACCCTTTTATCACCTAAGTTCATTTTCATGGATATCTCTATGCCGATAATGAACGGTTATGAAACGACACAAAAGATAAGAGCGCTAGAGTCCCAGAACTCACTTAAAGCGACACCTATTGTTGCTTTAACAGCCCATGCCCTGCGCGGCGTTAAACGGCGATGCATAGAAGCGGGCATGAATGACTATATTACGAAGCCCTTGGCCCTTGAATCTATACGCCGCGTTTTAGAAGAGTATAATATACTACAAAGTAACGCGCTTAAGACGTCAATCGCCTAGACATCAGCCTCTTTAATTTTACAGACTGCCCATTAATCCTAGCAATTGGAACCGGGCAGCATCTTCTGCATTTTGAGCTTCGATAAGATTAAGTTCGGCATCGAGTAATGTTTGTTCTACTGACAGGACATCAAGAGATGTTGCAACGCCGGCATTGCGTTGCTGAACAATGGCATCATAAGCTTTTTGAGCCGCTATTTTTTGCGCTTGATTAGGCGCCTTACTCCGCCGGGCTGCTCTAACACTGGCCCATAATTGTTCGAGGCGTTCATCCAGATTATTCTGCATTTCACGGGTTTCTAAAACGGCGCGTGATTGTGCCAACGCCGCTTGGCGTACCCGGGATTTATTTTCTCCGCCTGATAATAACGGAACTCTCAGATTTAATAAAACTTCTGCGGCTGAATTTCGGCGAATGGTTTCCGATTGCCCCTCTGCGGCTCGGAGAACACCTTGAAGAGAGAGTTTAGGACGGCCAAATGATTTAGCCACTTCTATATTATGAAAAGCCGCTTCGGCTTGTGTTTGAGAGGCTTTGATTTGAGCGTTGTTCTGGCGGGCTATCTCTTTGACATCTTGGAGTGAGGCTGGAAGTTCAACCAATCCCACAGGCATAAGAGACGGAGCTGGACGGCCCACCAGTTTTTTATAACTACTTTCACTGGCCGCCAAATTAGATTGCGCAAGTTCAAGACGGGCTTTGATCGCCGCTAAACGGGCATCAATTAAGGCTTTATCCGTCAAGGTGTTTTCACCTGCATTCACCATCGCTTGAACATTTGTTTTTTGATTTTCCAAGAGCGTGACATTGCGCGTATATATCTGAATTAATTGACGATCGCGCATGACATTAAGATGGGCGATTGCCGCTTCTTGCGTGACGGCGCTTTCAACAGCTTCGTAGTTAGCCTTGGCAGAATTTATACCTACCTCTGCCACATTCTTTTGCGCGTTGATGCGCCCGCCTTCATAAATCGGAAGTGATAGATCAAGATTAGCGCCGCGTCTGACCCTAAAGTCAGTCTCTGATCTATCAACAACTCTAAAATCTGTTTCTGAAAGCGTTGGCCCTGCAACACCCTCTAAATTGAGTTTGAAACGGCCTTGCGCTTTCGCTTGAACGAGACCTTCTTCTGCTTCTCGTATCCTCAAATCTTCGATGGCAAGCCGCGGAGATTGAGACAGAGCGCTCTGCAAGGATTGATTAATGCTCGTCCCCGTTGAGGTTATCGTCGTCGTAGCATTTTGTGACTTTTCTATGGTTTGAGACACAGGATATCTCGTTTGCGATGCTACAGCTGTTCGCGCCTTAGATGTCACCACCCGAGGCGCTGAGCTATTCCCTTCGCGTATGGTTGATACACGGCTATCATCAAGCTGATAAACCAAAGCCGGACGTGTTTCATAAATGGGCGTTTCAACCTGATAATCACGATAGGATTGAGACGCATATGAAGGCTGCGGGGCGGGTCTTAACCCTCTTAACTGCGGAACAGGCGCGGCTTGTGCGTGTTGCACATAACGTTTTTCGGACGCTCTAACAGGAAGATATAAAGGCGTATACTGCCCTGACGTTTCTGATCCGAACGGTGCCCATTGCGAGTGCGGCTTAGTTTCCGCCATACAGGCGGTCACACTTAATCCTAGGCTCGCAATTAAAAGCGTTCTTAGGCTTGCATTAAATCGTAGATTCACCACGGCTCTAACCATCCCGCATTGTTTTCTTGAACGTATCTTTCAAAGGTCCCACGAGATAATCAAAGACAGAACGTTCTTGTGTTTGGATAAAGATATCAGCCGGCATACCAGGGATTAAAGTTTGCCCTTGTAATTTTGACAATTGCGCATCCGCGACATCTATCTCAACTTCAAAATATGGCGAGCCGGTAATCGGGTCTGTCAAACTATCCGCTGAAATATAAGACACAGTGCCATCAAGTTCTGGCGCCGCGCTTTGCTTTAAAGCCGAGAAGACAACATTTGTGCTTTGGCCAAGACCGACTTGGTCGATATCTTGCGGCATCACTTGTGCCTTAATCAAAAGGCTATCGCGCTCTGGAATGATTTGCATAATCTCTTGGCCCGGCGCAATAACACCACCAACTGTTGAGACTGTCATTTCGTGTACAACACCTGAAACTGGCGCTTGAACACGCACAAGATTTGTTTTCGTTGATACCGTCTTTAAAGCTTCTGAATAGCTATCAGCCTGCGTCTGTGCGACTCGTAAATCCGTCAAGACCTGCTCATTACGAAGTCTTTGAACTTGCGAAATAGCAATTTGAGCTTCTTTAATAGAGTTTGTTAAACCTGCCCGACGAGATTCGAGTTTCGCCGCAGCATTACGTAACCGAGTTTGATCGCGCTCCAGCTGAGTGACTCTATTTCTAGAGACAAGGTTTTGACGCAATAATATTCTCATTTTATCAAGTTCTTGATTGACCAAGTTTAATTCAGAGCGCGTAAAATCAATCTCAGAAATGAGGCCAGAATCTTCATCCCGAAATTGCTCTATCCGTTGCGTATATTGATTGATCTCGCCAGATAATGCACTTTTACGGGCCTGAAATAATTGCTCTTGCCCTGACATAGCCAAAGCCACCCGAGAATTAGACCGACGACGGGTCAAAGCATTTGACCAGAAGATCGAAGATTGCCCTGTTTTTTCAGCCAATAACCGATTGATCAAAGCCTGGTTTTCAAAATAATTTGTTTCAGCTGCCTCAAGGTTGGCATTCAAAATCGTCGCGTCTAGTTTTAAAACCGTTTGGTTTTTGGAAACGACATCCCCTTCTTTAACGGATATCTCACTGACAATCCCGCCATCAAGATGTTGGATAACTTTCGGTTTACCCTCAACGGCGACTTGCCCACTTGCAATCACAGCGCCCTGAATTTTAGCCAGAAGTGTCCAACCACCAAAAACGAAAACCAACAGGAACACACTCAGATAGCTAAAGCGAAGATATTTATTCAAAGATTGAAAAGAAAAATCGACCTTTTTATTTTTTATAGAGGCCGTACTGAGCTTACGTCTGTCTTTACGTCTACGGTCAATGCTAACTTTAGGCTTTTTAGGCTTAGGTGTTTTAACTACTTTTGGTGCTTTTGCCACTTTAGGCGCTCTGACCACTTTAGGGGCTTTAGGTGCCTTCGGGGCTTTTAAAGGCTTAGGCGCCATTGCTAATTTTGGCATTTTGAGCGCTTTAGCTTTTTTAGGCATTTTGGCCTTCTTAAGACTCTTTGGGGCTTTAGGAGCCTTTCTAGCTTTTGGAGCCTTTTTAGGTTTTGGAACCTTGGGCGCTTTCTCTTTTGTCTTTAGCTTAAACCCAGCGAACATAGATTTTTTCTGACCTTTAGCGGGCTTTTTAGAAGGTCCGTCTAGCGCGTCAGTCGGTTCAGCCACACGCTTAGGAACATATTGCCTTAAACTTGCTAAGCTTTGAGGTGCGGGACGTGTTTGTGTTTGAATATCTGTCATGATCACTAGGCCTGCTGCACGGAAGGTGAACTGGGTTGCGGTGAAGTCTGTTGCGCCGCTTGCTGCGCTTTAAGCGCTTGTTGCTGAGCACGTTGTAACTGTTCCATTGTTTGTTGCGCAGGCACGCGGTTCCCAGCATTAAAGACCTCTTCGCGTAGGCCAAATTTCTCCTGTTGCCCGCCTCTAAGGACAAGCACCTTATTGACAGCGGCCATAGCCGTTGGACGATGAGAAATGATCACAACTGTCTTATTCTGCCCGCGCATATATTGGATAGCAGCGTTTAGCGCTTTATCGCCCTGAGCGTCTAAATTCGAATTCGGTTCATCTAAGACAATCAGGCAAGGATCCCCAAATAACGCCCGTGCCAAGGCAACACGCTGTATTTGTCCGACCGACAAAATAACACCGTCAGCCCCAAGTTTAGTATTATAACCCTCAGGCAAGCTCAAAATAAAATCATGAATACCTGCAATTTGCGCTGCACGAATAATGCTATCGGATGATATATTCTCTCTAAAGCGGGAAATATTTTCACCAACGCTTCCGTCAAATAATTCGACAGTTTGCGGAAGATATCCAATATGTTTTCCAAGCGTTTCAGTATCCCACTGGTCCAAAGTTGCGCCGTCTAATCTCACAGATCCCATTTGAGGCAACCATATTCCAACAAGTAATCTGGCAAGAGACGATTTTCCTGAGCCGCTATGTCCTAAGACGCATAACCCATCGCCTGGAGACAGATCGAAATTTATACCCTTAAGCGTCGCTTTCTTAGCCCCTGGCGCGGCTGCAGATAGTTTCTGAACGCTCAGCTTGCCTGTTGGGGTCGGCAGAGCCACTTTTTCAACGGCTTCAGGTAGCGCCCCGTAAAACTCATTTAAATCCGCATAAGCATTTTTGGTATGGATGTAGTTTCTCCATTGCCCAATAATCATTTGGATAGGCGCCAAGGCCCGCCCTAAAATAATCGAGCCCGCAATCATCGCCCCCGGTGTTATGATCTGCCGGACGGCTAGCGCAGCGCCTAAGCCCAAAATGGCTGATTGCAAGAACATTCTAAACGCTTTGGATAAAGCTGTAGCCCCGCCTGATATGTCACTGGCTGACAAATCACTGACAATACCTTCATCCTTGAGGCGGCCCCATCTTTGCGTCATTTCATCAACCATGCCCATGGACATCACGGCTTCTGAATTCGCGTAAACCTTCTGCGTAAATCTATGGCTGTTTGATCTAGCGTTTTGAGACTGCGTCTCTTTATTTCGCGTTCTCATCTCAGCAATAATCGCGATAAAGAGAACAAGGACAGCCCCGATGATTGCAAAAACGCCTAGCGTCCAATCAATCATGAAAATTACACCGATATATATAGGCGTCCACGGAATATCAAAAAATGTCGTCGGCGCAGGCCCTGTTAAAAATCTTTTAAGCACCCCGAGACTTTGAAGAGGCTGCTGACCAGCAGGTACCTTCCCGCGAATGCCTTGAGACAGCCATGTTTTAAAGATTGGCGCACTCAGCTCGCCTTCAACAAAATTACCGATACGGACCAGAATACGAGATCTTAGGAAGTCCAATAGACCCATAAATCCATACATAGCCACCATCAAAATAGAGAGAACGGCCAAAGTAGACATGCTTTGGCTGGTAATCACGCGGTCATAGACTTGTAGCATGTAAAGAGGGCCTGTGAGCATCAACAGATTCACAAACAAACTCAGCACCCCGACCCCAACCCAAGCTTTTCGCATAGAGGAAATCGTTGCGCCCACAGGTGTTCTTTTAGCCTTACCGGCTGCGATATTATTATTCTTTTTCAACATTCACACTTAGATATTTTTTCTAATTATGGGACAGTCTTCCCATAGAATGATTGAAAAACAGATAATTCAGCGTGAAGAGGATATTAAGTATGTTTATTAAAAGTTTGGTAGTGATGAATGACAGGTCCGAACTCACATGATCAACCTCAGAGCTCATCAACCACAGCCAGCATCGCATCGAGAACGGCGGCACCAAGGTCGGCGCTGCGGTCGGGGGACCAGCCGAATTCGGCGTCGGGCGCATTGGCGTTATCTTTGAACGGCATCTCTAATGTCATGGCGAGGCAGTCATAAGCATGGGCCGTGTAATTCGTGCACATGGTTAAATTGGCTGTTCCGGGTTTACTTTTCGGATAGCCGTGCTCGGTTTGAAAATCCGGCGAGGCCGTTTTATAAGCCGAGAGAAACGCCGAAAGATTATCGGCTTGCTTTTGCGTATAGCCGGGAATGCCTTCTGCGCCTGCGATAAAATTATAAGGCAGGCTTTCATCGCCGTGCACGTCCAGACATAAATCTGGTTTTGCTGCGTCCATCGCCGCGATTGTGTGATAGACTTCGGGCGCGGATTGAATGGTACACACGCCCCATTCACGGTTTAAATTTGCCCCTGTTTCATTGGTGCGCAGGTTGCCATTTTTCGAGCCATCAGGGCACATATTCGGGACGATATGAAATGTCGCTTTTTTGCGTAATGCCAAAGCCACATCATCTTCATCATCTAAAAGACGGGCAAGGAAGCCCTCCATCCACCACTCGGCCATAGTTTCGCCGGGATGTTGGCGGGCGATGACCCAGATGATTTTGTCACCTGTCCCGATCGAGAGACAATCTAGGTCTTGCCCTTGAACAGTTTGCCCCAACACGCGCAAGGAAACCTCTTCGTGAAGGGCGGCTTCGGCCACAACATTGGCGTGGCGCTCCATCGAATAGGGCGCAAAATAGGCGTAATAGATGCTGTCAAATTTAGGTGTGTGGTCGATCACTAACCCTTTATCTAAATAGGATGTTGTCTCGACACGGAACCACGTTTCGCGATCATAACTGGCACACGCCTGATAGTTTTCCCACCCCCCCGTAAAGGCCGCGTCTTTGGCGTTTTCCAGAACCATATGCAGATCTTGGTCTTTAGCGCCGCTCACCCGAAAGTAGAACCATTGAAAAAAATCAGAAGCATTGTCATGACGAATGGCGAGGCGGATATTGGCTGGATCATTTGCGCTATGGACAATGATGTTTCCGCCATCAAAAGCAGATGTGATATTAAGGCTCATGATAGTCTTTTCATTATTAGATCGTCAAAAAATCATCAGGCGCAGACGCGGCGGCAATAATAGCGCCGGGAATTTCTGGGGCCGCCAGGCCTTTCCAAAATACGCGCCAATCACCGCTTACCTGCATGCCTTCACAGGCGCGCATATACCAGTCATTAAACGGATTACCCATACGTGAGCGCCAGAAAAAAGCGGGTATGTCCGCACTCATCGCCTCCCAAATATCACGGGCGATCCCCTCACCTCTTGCCTCTTTGGTAACCCAGAATTTTGATAGATAAGGCAGACCTGCAAGTTCTGTAAAAATGGCGCCGCCGCGATAGTCCATCTCGACGAAACCTTTATATATTTTACTGCGCAGAAAAGCTGGCTTAATCGGTTTATTAAACGCTTCCTCGATCGACACTTTTAGGTCTGTCTTTTTGAGCCGAGATAAAGTTTTCACCATTTTGATGGGCGCCGCTCGCCGGATCATTGTCCCAGAGCCTTTCGTCGTAAACAGTTCAGACAGTAAATTTAAAGGCGACGCTATGACATAAACGGCGTGATTTGATTTATCTTTAGAAAGCTCCTGAACCAAGGTCACGAAGCGCATTTGCCCCGCTGACAGACTGTCCAATAAATCATTCGTCCCTAATTGATCTAAATTGATGTTAGAGAGACGTTTGTTATTAATGGTTATGCCGCCGGACGGTTGAAGAAAGATAACCTTCTTGGCTTTAAGCTCTGTGACCAATCTCATCAGGTTCATTTTACCCCGGCGTTCGGTCATCTCTAATATTGTCACCATGCCCTTTCGCGCCTTCTGACGGACATCTGGTATGAGTTGATAACTCGCAGTATTGAGCTTCGCAGTTTTGACTGACGCTTGATCCAGATCCTTGGCAAGTCTTTGCGCTTGAAATTTTATAGATGTCGGGTCGTGATCCAAAGCGCCCACTAAGAGAATGGGCGAAAGACCGAGATCAAATAAAATCCTAAGGTTGCTAATCAACGCCTCAAGCAGGGGGTTTTTAAGACAGCGCGGATCTAGAACAATAAGAGCAAAGCGTTCCGCATCTTGAGACGAAAAAAGCTCGGCATAAAAATGAGCTTCATCAATCGCGCCGACGGCTGATAAACTACGAAGCACGGAGTCTCGTATGGCTGAACTCATAAGTAAGTGCCAGAAATCGCCCGCATATAGGCCTGTGAGGCTTCTACTAAATGGTCTTTGGTAACATATTCATTGGGTTTATGAGCTTGCTCAACATCACCAGGGCCATAGACCACTACATTTAATCCCGCTTCAGATAACATTGCCGCCTCCGTCCAATATGGAAGGTCTACTATAGGCGTATCGGTGAATATAGGCTGAAAGGCCTTTACATTTTGCGATGCAAAGGGCTCAAAAGCTACGATTGTATCCAGAGCAGATTCCGGTGTGACATCATTGGCTATGTGTCTTAAATCCGCCTCGCGTGACCGAACATTATCACCCGGAGGAGGTCTCATTGACGCCCAAAGTTTAGACCGCGTTGGAATAACGTTATAGGCTCCATCATTTTCAATATCACCAATGTTAAGGCAGAGTCCTTTATAAGGCGCCTCCCCAAATTCAATATGTTGATCCCCGTAATCTCCAAAAGCTGTCGCTAACCGCGCCGCTTGCAATAAGGGCCGCTCGGTTACGTCGGATAAAGAGCTATGGCCACCTTTGCCTTTAAATTCAGCAGACATAGCCAACATACCCCGATGACGACGACCAACTTGACAATTCGTAGGCTCACAAACGATAGCCATCTTTGCACCGCCATAATGCCCGCGTTTTATGATCTCAGGCATGACTTCACTGCCATGCTCTTCATCGCCTGAAAATAACACAGCCACATCCTTTGGCGCCTGCTGATCCATAGCTGCTAAAATACAAGCCGCAGCACCTTTTATATCGCTCGTTCCCAAACCTATGACTTTATCGGCCTGCATAGTTAATTTATGAGGATCGGTACGCCAGCCTTCACCACTAGGCACAGTATCAATATGGACATTAAGCAGAATTTTCGGCGTGCCCCACCGTGCCATGACATAGCCACTATCGAACTTGCCTCTTGAACGGCTCACTCGATCAAAAATAAGTTCATCCGGACAATTTTGAGATAAAGTTTCTTGTAGAAATTCTAAGCAGGCAAGTTCATCACCTGTACCGTTTCTAGTATCAAAAGCAACCAGCCTTTCTAACCACTTTAAAATAATATCTAAATTTGGAGAAACCAATTCGTTCGCCGCCTCATATTTTTAGCATCATCAGAGGTATAAAATTTATCAGTAAATTTTTGTATCAGTAAGTTTTAAACAAAAAAAAACGCTCAGTTAAACTGAGCGTTAAATTTAATTCTTATTTTTGCTTATTGGCTGCCAGGGGCATCATTATCACCAACAGCATCTGCAAGAGCAGCTTCAGCATCGGCTTGAGCTTGAGCAGCAGCAGCAGCAGCAGCTTCCGCTTCGGCTTGAGCAGCAGCAGCATCGGTAGCAGCTTGAGCGTCAGCAGCAGCCTGGGCCTCAGCAGCAGCTTGAGCAGCCTCAGCATCGGCTTGAGCTTGCGCAGCAGTAGCAGCA
>CAYYMI010000048.1:0-16593 GCA_964472905.1 uncultured Hellea sp.
AAGTCTTGTTCTTTTCTCCGCTGCCTATTTCCAACATATTTCAGGTGTGGATTAATTATCGGCTTCAATTTATCGAGAACACTCTGATCAAAATTTACACTCTGCTTTGTAAAGCCAGAATTTAATTTAACGTCTAATGTTCCATTAAAAGAGATCTCACCCCGAAGACGATTATATCTATTGTGCTTTTTCCAAAGTCCGAAAGTCTCACCTGAAGAAAGCTCTCTATTATTTCGAAAAACAGAAAACCCTTGGGATGCAAGACCAATACCTCGGTTTTTATTTATTTGTTCCCCAAAATCATTAAGCTCAAATATTCTTACCTCAATAAACTCCCCGTCAACAGTAATGTTTTCTTTCACCAGTAAATTAGGTTCATTATCGTGAATCGGGTCAATCGCTTCCACACGATTACCATTCATAAAAACATTCACATTAGAGTTTTCATCATTTGAAATAAATTTTCGATAGGTTTGCGCTATTGTTGTTGAAAGGTTTTTTTCAGTCGCACTAAGTAAAACCCATTTCCATCGGTCAATTTTTCTTAATGAAACATAAGTCCCAGACTTTGCTTCCGAACCACACTTTTCTTGCAACAGAGTTACAAACTTAGTTTTGTCTAACCCAACAATTTCTTCACATGTTACCGCAAATTTATTCTTTTGAGCAATTTCTTCCAAGTCATAGACTACTTGAAATAGTTTTCCATCTTTCAACGAGGCCACATGTAACCGTAAACCCACACTCATGCTGGCGGTAGTTAAACCCATCCCGTACCAACCTAATTCTGTGGAATTGTCTTTTTCGGTATCAGACCCTAATTTGATGGCTTCAACTAACGTTTTTTTATCCATGCCAACGCCATCGTCCCATATAGATATGGTTTGGATATTTTTAGCGCTCTCTGCTTTCACAACAACATGAATATTAGTTGCTTGGGCATCAATACTATTATCAAGAATATCACAAATCGCTGAAGAACTTGAATAATCAAGTTGGCGCAAGGCTTGTATTAGTTTTTTAGGGTTAGGAGGGATTTCAAAGGTATTTTCAGGCGCTTTGCCGCCTTGTTTTTGGGTAGTCATATAAACATTCCTCAATTGAGTTAACTAAGAATGCAAACTCGACTCTTCAGTCATGCAGACAGCTTAAATCGCTAAGGAACGAATGTGTGCGCGGAACCAAGATGACTCGATTTTGCTCTTCTAGCTTAAGCAGTTGATTTGGATTTTTCAATAGCTCAAAACAACTTTCTAAACCAACACCTCATCATGGATTACCCGATCAAGTCGGGTAATGACGAAATATAAGAGACGATACAGGCCCCTAACACATCCGTCATTACCGCGCCTGACGCGGTAATCCATGATACGGCTTTATCATTAAACTATGGATTACTCTGTGCATTTTGCTTAGCAAATTGCACTCATCGGGTCATGACGAAGGCCCGAAGACGAATTAGAAATCTTCCATTCCCGTCATTGCCCTACTTGATACGGCGATACGGCAATCCATCTCCCGATAGCAACCATACGCAACCATGGTATTAATTGAGAGTCCTCATGGTGGATGACGTCGTGCATTTTTACTACGAAAATTACACTAACACGTCTTGTCATGACGGCTTGGTGGGGCCCTACCCACATTCTCCTTTATACAGCACCGTAAAGCCTTGCGCCCCCGCCACGCAGCTATTGCTAAAACTGCGCCGCTCGGGCGGGCAAGGCGCTGTGACGCATTGCACCTGTTTCTGCGCGCAAACGGGGTCATAAATCCTCGGGCAAGCGATCTGCTCTCCCTCTGGCAGCGGAGGGGTGGGCCACGGCGTCCATGGTTTTTGAGGATTTGAAGGGTGAGGCGTTTGGGGATGTGACGGTTGGGCGTGAACAGGGATACACTTAGCCCCGCTTTGGGTGTCCACACAGCGGCTATTTTGCGCGCATAGCGTGACCGCGCAGGTGGGCCGCTGCGGCATGCACTGAGGGCCTTGGGGCGTATCAAGGCAGTGTCCGGCGCAGCGCATAATGGAACAGCCAATCGCTTGCCCGCTATTATTAAATTGGGCGGCGGCGGGGGTAGCAAAGACAAAGAGAGCCATAACCAACAGGCTCAAAACCCCTATCACAAGCGCGGTACATCCATATCTCAAGACCATGACCATCCTCTTACTCCTTTTGGGGGAGATGAATGGGGTGTATCACGAAAGCTTTGGAGTGCCCATAAGCAGACACAGTTCGGCGTGCCTTCCGTCATGGCAAGACGCGGGCATGACAAGATGTTAGAAAAATCCGGTGACTAAACTCTAAATCATGGAACCCCTCACCCCCCTCCGCGTTTTTTTAAAACGCTTTGGTACCCTCTCCCTATGGGAGAGGGATTAACCTTCTTCCTTCTCCCTAAGGGAGAAGGTGCTCGAAGAGCGGATGAGGGGTTTAGATTTCTCAGTATAAAAAAATAAAAAACTTAATCCTCACAAACTCAGGCGGCCTTATATTCAAATCGTTGAAACACGGGATATGCGCCCTGTCATCGGCTGACGAGCTTTGCTCTGAGCCTTGGCTTTGCGTTTATCTTGGTGTGGAGACGTACATATGTTTTCGTATTCTGGGACAGGTAAGAAATTGTTACTTACTGGAATATGAGACGGTGAGACTGAGCATCGGGGTGAAACGATTCCGACTGTGCCGGGTCTTTATGGCGGGGCCTGACCACCGCGTTTAGCGAGTATTGAAATCGACTCGTGTACGGACGTGACTGTGGGAATGCGACGAGGCCGCCATACAAAAATCATCGCCGCGAGAGTAGCCTTTCGTAAAACACTTAAAACTTTTGGTATTCCATCGGGATGCCGCTCTCGCGGGCTGTCCAACACTTTTAGTGTCCCGGTCAGTCACATATTCGAAATTGATTTATCAATTTCGAACGCGTTCCTTCCTCGCCTCTTGTATGGGGCGCGCTAAATAGGAAGGGAAATATTCCGCCCCGCTTTTGTCGGGGTTGGCGCACGTTACCCCCTGCCCGCTAGTTGGATTGCGAGGCTCGGAGCGCCGCGAGATCATCAACATCGGTGAGCGTGCGCAACACCGCGACATCGCCAAGCCGCGCGCGCATATCGGCTAGGGTATACTCGCTTGACCAGCGCACACCGTCAAAGGTTGTGGGCGGTAGAGGCCCGCGCGCGCCCATAAGCCAGAAGCCGCCATCGGAAGCCGGGCCAAAGACAGCAGGGTAAGATTTCAACGCTTTGAACGCGCTCGCAATATCCTTGACATCCACTTGGGGGCAATCCGTGCCGATCACGACGGTAAGGCCTGTACCAGCAAACACTTGCGCGAGTTTGGGCGAGAGCGAGCCAGAGACTTGGGCGCGCTGTTCATGGCCCGCCCATTCGGGAACATGGCCCAACATAAGCGGCGGGGTAACCATAAGCACCGTGTCCCAGCGCGGATCTTGTGTACCCCTGATAACGCCGCTCATCATACGGCGGTAAATGCGCTTAGCATGGGTGACGCCGATATCGGCGGCCAGACGCGTTTTGGCGCGGCCCATAATCGGCGCTTTGGCCATGATATAAAGGGTCGGTCGGATCATCTCTGGCTCATGTGTCGTAGGCTTTCGCAAGGGCCTCAATACTCTCGCCGCGGCGATAGGCCTTGAGCAGCGCGAGGTTCTCATGGCCTTTGGTCCAGATGCCTTTGGCCTCATAGCGGGAAATATCTACCAGCATTGCTCCGCCTTGCAGAAAGCCTGTGAGGGGGCGTAATTTGGTGCGGCCCAATTTGGCTTTGATCGCGTCGACAATAGCGACATCTTCGAAGAGGGATTGTTTGGGGTATCCACCAACCGCGTCATAGGCCTCGCGCGAGATGAGCAGGCCTTGGTCACCATAAGGCAGGCCCCACCATTGGCAGCGCATGATAACGCCAAATTCCATAATGCGCGGCCATAATCCGCGCGCATTGGCGCGGTATCTGAAATAACCCACACTATCCGGATGGCGTTTGATATGACGTGCGGCCAGAGCGCGCCAATTCTGCGGCAGTTGATTATCGGCATGGACAAAGAGCAGCCAGTCGGCCTCGCCTGCCCATGTGGCGCCGAGCGCCAGCTGTTGCCCGCGTCCTTTCGCGCCCGCCGCAATGATGGCTCCGTGCCGCAGCGCGCAGGCGACGGTATCATCCGCAGAGCCGCAATCGGAGACGACGATACGGTCAACTTGGCCCGAGAGCTGTCGCAGGACAGTATCGAGCGGGGTGCTCGCATTATAGGTCGGTATGACAGCGCAAATCATGGGAGGCCTTAAACAGCGCCAAGGCCAAGGAGGCAATAAAAAACCCGACCTTAAGGCCGGGTTTCTAAAAACAATTTTGTGATTAGTTTATTTCGTGAAGCGAAATGAACTAGTTGCTCTCATCCGTGAGTTCAACAGTAACGGGCGTTTCCGTGATCTCTACAGAGACAGGGTCTGTCAATTCAACAGGCTGCTCAACAACTGGCTTAGGCGGAGCCGCAACCAATGTGATTTTACAGAACACGCCGTTATTAAGAACATCGCCTGCACAGCTATTCACGCCGAGCTGCTGCCCGTCATAAGCTTCATTATCGCGATACTCTTCGGGGCGGATTTGAACGAGGCAGACTGTTGCGCCTTGAACGTTAAAGATTTCGCCGCCTTCATATTCACAATCGGCTGCAGATGAAACTTGCGCAAATGCTGGCGCAGCAAATGCGGCGACAGTTAAAGCGGCGGCTGTTGCCACTAAACGTAATTTTGCCATGGGGTACTCCAAAAAATATTTAAAGGCCTTTTATCAGACCTTTTTTGCCCTAAAAAGCCCTAATCACAGAAAAAATGCAGGATTCGGGCCAAAATTAATTATGCCAAAAAGCACACCCGATTTTTCCTTTGAGCGCCAATGCTGCGGCCCTGTCTGCGGCGTCGATGAAGCCGGGAGAGGACCTTTGGCCGGACCTGTTGTGGCCGCGGCCGTCATTTTGGCACCCGATAAAATACCGGAAGGTTTAAATGACAGTAAGATATTGTCGGAAATAAGACGTGAACTGTTACTGAACGACATCATGGAATCGGCAGAAATCGGCATTGGAATCGCAGAACCCGAAGAAATTGACCGTGCCAATATTTTAGGCGCTAGCCTAATCGCGATGCGCCGCGCCGTTTTGGCTCTGCCTTGTCTGCCCGAAAAAGCCTTGATTGACGGCAATAAACTGCCTGATCTACCGTGTGAGGCTGAATATGTTATCAAAGGCGACGGACGTAGCCTCTCCATTGCCGCCGCCTCTATTGTGGCCAAAGTCACGCGCGACCGTCTTATGGTAGACGCCGATAGGCGCTATCCTGGCTATCATTTTGCCCAGCATAAAGGCTATGCCACCGAGCTTCACCGCAGCCAACTTAAACGGCTTGGTCCTTGCCCACTACATCGACGTAGTTTCGCGCCTGTGAAAATTTTATGCGTGTAATTTAAGATTTGTCAGACACAAAGTCTTTCAAGAGCGCGGCATAGCCTTCGCCATGCGCCCAATAAGGCGTGATCTGTATCAGGGTCATAAACACGCCTTGGTCTATGAGGGATTTAGGCGGCGCCGTGCCAAAGCGCAGATCATGATATTGAAGCCAGAAGGTAAAATGCTGCGCGAGACGGCCAGCTAGGGCAGCCTTCTCGCCTTCATCAAAAGATAGATGCCCTTCGCTTTCAAGAGCCGACAATAAAGAAAACCACGTCTGTTCTTTTAAGGCTAATATTCTAGAAAAGCGATTTCGCAGGGAAGGTATTCTCTCAATCAATTCTGATTGATTTTTATAGAAAAACCTAAAGTCAAAAATCTCTTCAAAGATGATATATAGATAAACCCAATTATCTTCCATCTTCAGAGGCTCACGAACCGGGGAGGATAAAACCTGACGGATTTCGTCTTCAAAATCTGCAAAGAGCTGGACGATAATTTCGTCCTTGCCTTTATAATGATAATAAAGATTGCCAGGACTGATGCCTATAACCGAAGCAATATCAACGGCGCTCACGGCGCTCTCGCCTTCATTGTTAAAAAGACCTAAGGCCGTTTTTAAAATTTTCTCTTTGGTTTTTGACCGAGATGCCACGGCTATTTTTTAGCTGCGGCTTTCTTTGCCGTTGTTTTTTTCTTAGCCTTTGTTTTTCCGCTCGTTGTATTCTTCGCAGCAAGCTTTTTTGTTCTTACCGTCTTGGCTCTCTTGGGCGACGCTTTTTTGGCGGTTTTTTTAGCCGGTCTCTTGGCCTTAGGTTTAGCAGGCTCCAATAATGCAAGGATACGGTCAAGCTTGGCTTCGACCACAGACAATCTATCTTCAAAATCTGCATCTACATCACCACCGCCAGATAGCCGCGAGCGCATCGCCTTTATACGTTCATCAAGATCAAAATTGGGCACAGCGGCTTTATCCATCACCTGCTTACCTTTGACCTCGACCACTTTTTCGATGACCTGTCCTTTTTGAACAAGCTCTTCAAAAATTTCGCTGCCTTTGCCTGTGACGTCTTTTAAGGCTTCTTGCGCTTCGGTAAAGGCGCGGCCGTAAGCCCCTATGCCTGCCAGCCAGATGCGGCGCGCGGTTTCTGTATTACTACGTTTTTTATCATCGGGTTTTTTATCATCAGGCATGAGTCAATTTCCAATCATCTTTGTGATTAAAGGCTGAAGCGACAGAGGGTAACATTACAGGGTCGACATGAGGCATAGCGACTTCTGGTTCGCCAAAAAAGTCTCGGATAATTTCAATCGTCTCATCACGGCGCGTCAGTAAAAACAAATGCCCGGCATCTTCAATGATTTTAAGTTTCGAACGTTTGAGCAGACCGCTTAAAATACGCCCATTGATGACAGGCACAATATGATCATTACCGCCCATAATTACTAAAGACTTAGCTTTTATTCTGCGAATAAACGGAAGTGTTGAATAGCCTGCCATTGCGCCGAGTTGATAAAGATAACCCTTCATACTTGGCGGGACCATGTTAATGGAAAATTCTTTGACGCCTTGCTCTGCTGCGTCCCCGTAAAGTGTTTCGAAATTTTTTGCGAGAAAGTCACGGTCAATATAGCGTTTGGGCGATAGCATTTTCGATAAAGCTTTGGGGTTTCCTGGCACCATCGTCACGCCCGTTGTCGTCGCGCAAAGTACCAATCGTTTCGTCATTTTCGCGTTTTGCCACGCAAATTGTTGAGCTGGTCCGCCGCCCCATGACACGCCTAGGACGTCAACTTTGGGGTAGCCGTTCTCCGTTAGAATTTGCTTGGCCGCCTTGGCAACCCACCACGGGCGGTAAGGCACTGTCGGGTCAGGCGAGCCGCCTACACCGGGCATGTCAAAGGTAATAATATCCCGGCCTGTAAAAGTATCGGCAAAGGCCTGCGCAATTTCAAGATTGGCACCAATACCATTAAAAAATAAAAGCGGAGTGCGTTTGCCATAACCTTTATCTACGCCGGACCAAATGGCTGTTCGCAATTTTTGGTTCCCGACTTTCGTGAAAAAGATGCGGGGCAAGTTTGGCGTATGATCGGTCATATTTAACCTTTCCGGCGTTAGCTTACCTTATAGATGGGCATTAAAGCCGTTTTTTAAAGACTAAGCCAAAAACGATTTACATCATGTAAACACATATTCGCCAGGCGCCTGTGAGATTGGCGGGAAGGCTTTATTACCTAGTTTCTTGGGTGAATTTTTCATCTCTCCTGACCGCTCTCCTAACCATTCATTCCAGCGTAGCCACCAAGACTCGTTCGTTGCCTCAGCGCCTTCCAGCCACCGGTCAGCGCGCGGGGGAAACTCTTTATTGGTATAATACTTAGCTTTCGGGTTACCGGGAGGGTTGAGAAGGGATTGTAAATGACCAGAATTAGAGAGAATAAATTCGACATCTCCTCCCATGATACGCACATTACGGTAACAGGCTTTCCACGGGGTAATATGATCGGTAACTCCGGCCACCATAAAGCCGTCTTGCGTGACCGCCGACATATCAACAATATGATCCATAAAGACGACGTTTTTATCAGGTCTGAACCGGCGGTCTTGGAAGATATCTAAATAGTCTGAATGAAGCTGAGCGGGCAGATTTGTACTATCATTATTCCAATACAAAACATCATAAGGAGGTGGGTCTTCACCTAAAAGATAATTATTGACGACATAGTTCCAGATAAGATCATTGGGGCGCATCCACGCAAAAGAGCGGCCTAATTCCTCACCCGATAAAATGCCTTTCTTACGGCTATGTTTACGGGCTTGTTCTATCGCAGCGTCAGTGACGAAAAGGCCGACTTCGCTATCGGATTTCTTACCGTCCAAAACACTGACCATCAATGTATAGGAATTAACAGTATCATCGCCGCGAGTCGCCAGCTCTGAGAGCAAGAGCGCCAAGGTTATACCGCCTGAACAGGCGCCGGTGACATTAATGCGTTTGCTGCGAGTAATTTTTTTCACGGCCTTTGTGGCATCGATTAAAGCGCTCACATAATTTTCTAATCCCCAATGGGCGTGTTGACGGGTTGGGTTACGCCAGGAGACAGCGAAAACCTGAAAGCCACATTTTGTTAAAAACCCGACAATAGATTTATTCGGCGCCAAATCATTGGCGTAAAATTTATTAATCTGCGGCGGTATAACTAACAGAGGAATTTTATAAACCTGATCCGTTTGAGGTTCATATTGAATGAGCTCTAACATCTCACATTTATGAACAACTGCGCCTTTCGATGTCGCTAGATTTTTACCAACCTTGAAGGGGCGACCATCAACTTGGCTCGGCAGGCCGCCATTATTGCGAAGATCGTCATAGGCATTACGCATGCCTTTGGCCAAAGACAAACCGCCCGTTTCAAAAAGACGCTTCATGGCCGCAGGATTGCCAAGCAATGTATTTGTCGGTGCAAGCGCATCGACAATGAGATCCGTTACGAATTTCGCGCGCACTTGATCAGCAGGGTGCATGCGCGAGTCTGATATCCATCCATCCAGTTCTTGACGCATCGCCAGCCAGCTTTGCATACCGCGCTTATATAAAGGATTTTTGGTCCATGTTTCATCTTGGAATCGGCGATCTCGCTTATCAGGTGCAAGCTCTGAACTACCTTTTACAATATCGAGCATTTCCGACGCATAATTTTTTAAATGTTTAGCAAAGGGTTTAGGTTGTTTTGCGGCATATCCAGCCATGAGCCCTAAAGATTTAACCACTTCTGAGCGGCGAAATCCAACGAGTGTATTAATTGCCGTTGTTGTTTCCGCGGCGCGTTTTCCAACTTTTTCCGGTTTTAATGCCATTTTTCAAACCCCATTCTTATTATGATCCAAACCTTAACCACCCAATGCTAGCTCTGGCAAGCTATTAGCAGGAGTCACATCTTTTCAGTTACAAAAAGGGCGGCACATTGGGATGGAAATGCACCGCCGATTTGATCCGAAAAAGAGGGGAATTCAGATCAACTAAATTTATGCCGCGATGGGCGTAGCTGTTTTTGCAAGAATTTTTGCAATTGTATCAGCTTTCAGATCATCAACTGAGGCTTCAATACCCATCTCATTGGCGAGCGCTACAACATCTTTTTCAAGCATCTTGCTGAGTGAAGACTTTGTGTAGGCTGGAGTCTTCTGTGTTTTAATTTTAGTCTTAGCGCCATTTTTCTTTTTCGCCATGGCTGAAATTTTCTTGTTGAGCTTGTTGATTTCAGCTTCAAGTTCTTCAACACGGTCATTTGACGCCGTTGGCAGAACGCCGCGAACTTTTGATGTTGTCGCTGTAAACGTCTCAGTCGCTTTAACTTGCGCGCCTTTGGCAAAAACAGTGGCCTTGCCTTCGATTTCTTCGCCTTTAACAACCAGCGTCTCAAAGAGACCGTCGGCTCCGCCGCGAACTTGCTCAAAACGGAACTTAGCGCGCTCATAGGCTGCGCCGTATAGACCGATATAGGCGAGAGCGCCTTTACGTAGTAATGCTGCAGATTTTACTGTTTCTTTTTCAACTGTTTTAGCTGTTTTTGTTTTAGCCATGATGGCCTCCTCATGATGCGGAAAATATCCGTGGTGTTTCGATGAGGACTAGATAGGTAGAAAAATTAGAAAGCGCGTCCTAATTTGAATTATGGCGTTGATTGGGCCTGTTTAATGACGGGCGGCTGTATACTTTTAAGAACACCTTGCGCGTCAAAAACATTCGGATCCCTTTTATTACCAAAAGATAATAACAGAATTTCTATTGTTTCCGTGACTTTACTGCCCTCTACGGCGCGGACAACATCATGAACACCAATATCAACATGTGTATTTGTGCGTGTCCGCCCCCCAAAGCCGCCAACACCAACCCCAACACGGCTACCAATAAGGGCGTTCGGGCCATTATCAAAAGTTTCGCCATTGATGATTTTAAAGTGGCTATAGCCTTCTATATCCGCAATTTGTGCGGCTCTAAGAAGGGCGAAATCGCGAGACTCATAGAGATCACGGCTTGTATAACTAATCCGAAACCGGTCTTGCTGAAGCTTTGTGTTTCTATAGCCAAAATCTGAACCGTAAGCGGGTCCAAAACCCTGTTGTGTGGACGCGCAAGCAGAGAGGCCAATCATCATAATCGCCGATAAAAGAATATTTTTCATAAAATCTCCATGCAAATACTCTAAATCAATCAGCCGTGATAATAAAATGAACATTACGTTAAATAGTAGAAGGCTTGTCGATTGGCCTTTCACAGGCTAAGAGGATTTAACGGAGGGGTTATTTAATGTTTAGTTATGACGATATACTGACCCCGCTCGCCCTGACAGTCATCATTGATCATAAAGTCCGCGAACCTGAAATGAACGCTTTTTGTGTCCAGGCTGCAGGGCTTATCGAGCTCTTTGAATTAGAGCCTATGACAGAGGATGCCTTACTCGATTGGTATACCCGCCATGAGGATGAGTTGCGGGCCGCTTTAACGGGGAAACGTAAGAATACAATGATATTACGCGCGCTCACCAGGTTTAAAGAAGATTCTCAAGTTGAGGCCATTTATGAAGCAATGCTGGCAATTTCGATCAGTGATAAGGAATATCACGCGGAAGAATCAGAGCTCATAAAATCAGCGGCCTCTATTTGGGGCTTTTCGCGCCCGCCCTTTAAAGTTATCCGAAACTAGGACTCTAGGGCTTCCATGCGGCGCATTTCCTTCTTGCGCTCATGTTCAAGAAGGTAGCGCTTTCTAAGACGAATAGAGTCTGGCGTAACTTCAACCAATTCATCATCATTGATAAATTCTAGCGCATATTCGAGCGTAATTTGAATAGGCGTAGTCAAGACAACCGCCTCATCATTGCCTGAAGCACGTACATTAGTTAGCTGCTTGCCCTTTAGTGGGTTAACAACCAAATCATTATCGCGCGCATTAATGCCGATAATCATGCCTTCATAAACTTCTTCGGCATGTCCGATAAACATCTTACCACGCTCTTGCAGGTTCCATAGCGCGAAGCCAGCGGCCTTACCTGTTTCCTTGGAGACCAAGACGCCCTTTTGGCGGCGGCCAATGCCGGCTTTGGTGCGCGGGGCATAGCGGTCAAAATTGTGATATAATAAACCTGATCCAGAAGTCAGGGTTAGAAATTCAGATCTAAACCCGATAAGCCCCCGCGTCGGTATATCATAATCAAGACGCACCCGACCTTTACCGTCTGGCACCATATCCTTGAGCTGGCCTTTACGCTCACCCAGCTTTTCCATGATGGAGCCTTGATGGTCAGCCTCGACATCGACGGTAAGCGTTTCATAAGGTTCGCACAGCTCGCCATCGATTTCTTTATTAATAACTTGCGGACGGGAAATGGCGACTTCATATCCCTCGCGGCGCATATTCTCAATCAATATAGAGAGGTGTAATTCCCCGCGGCCAGAGACGCGAAATTTATCGGCTTCGTCTAATTGCTCAACGCGCAGGGCGACATTGTGAATAAGCTCTTTTTCTAGCCGGTCATTAATATTGCGCGAGGTCACATATTTGCCTTCACGGCCTGCAAAAGGGGAATCGTTGACTTGAAAGGTCATAGAGATTGTCGGTTCATCCACGCTTAATGCCGGCAGGAGCTCTACCTTATCAGGGTCGCAAATCATGTCGGAAATACCAAGTTTATCAATACCCGTGAAACAACAAATATCGCCCGCCGAGACGCTGTCCATTTCAACCCGCTCTAGGCCCATAAAACCGTAGAGCAGTAGAACTTTGGCTTTACGCGTGGCTCCATCAGGCGTTGCGACCATGACCTGTCGATTTTTCTTAATCGTCCCGCGCACCACGCGGCCAATCCCGATAACCCCTGTATAGCTATTATAATCAAGGGCAGAGACTTGAAGCTGCAGAGCCCCATCAGGGTCAACATCAGGGACAGGGGCATGTTCGACAATCGCTTCAAAGAGAGGCGTCATATCTGTGCCTATATTATCTGACGTGTCTGACGCCCAACCATTTAAGGCAGAAGCATAAACTACAGGGAAGTCTAATTGTTCATCCGTTGCGCCTAAACGGTCAAACAGATCAAATGTCTGATCAACCACCCAGTCCGGACGCGCGCCTGTGCGGTCAATTTTATTGACAACGACAATCGGCTTAAGGCCTTGCGCCAAAGCTTTCTTCGTCACAAATGTTGTTTGCGGCATAGGGCCTTCAACAGCGTCTACAAGCAAGACAACCGAGTCGACCATAGAGAGAACACGTTCAACTTCACCGCCGAAATCCGCGTGACCCGGCGTATCGACAATATTAATGCGCCAATTCGTTTTCTCGCTATCTGTCCACCGAATAGCCGTGTTCTTGGCTAAAATAGTAATGCCGCGTTCTTTTTCGATATCATTACTATCCATGACGCGCTCTTCTCGCGCGCCGCGTTCATCAAGCGTTCCGGATTGGCGTAATAATTTATCCACCAAAGTTGTCTTACCGTGATCAACGTGAGCAACAATTGCAACATTGCGCAAAGTTTGAATGGAGTCTGTCATGATTAAAGGCCTGTATGTCTCGCGCGAGGCCATAAGGTAAAAAGGTTAAAAGTCCAGCTTTGTTTTCAGCCGTTGGTTTTAGCGATCGACCAGTATAAAAAAAAGCCCCGTTAAACGGGGCGTTTAATATTAATATCCAAAACGTCTAAAATTCCCGCGGCGCCTATTTCTAAAACGAGAACCGGAATTAAAACCCGTTCCAATAAATACGCTATTACCGCCGATAAACCCTCGGTTTCCAAATCCCCGGCTACCGCCTAAAAATCCAGATCCTAGATTGATATTTAGGGATGTCCGAGACCCAGAATTAAAGCCGCCGCCATAATAAGGCCGAGAATAGACAGGTTGCGAGTAATAGTAAGGCTGGGTATAAGTCGTTGTACGGGTGTAGGTTGGATAAGATGTATAATATCCGCCGCCCGTATTATAGTAACCGCCATTATATCCACCGTTATAATAACTCCCATTTCCGCCAAAGTTATTACGATTACTATTTCCGCCTATCGCGGCGCCGGCAAGTCCGCCGACAACAGCGCCAATAACTGACCCTTCAGTCCGGTCTCCAGGTCTTGCCAGTTGTGAACCTGCAACACCACCCAGCACAGCTCCAATAGTGCCGCCAAGCAGCTGGCCGCCATTATTCGTTTGTGCCGAAGCCATAGGGGCCACAGCAAGAGTTGCAACAGCCGCTAAGGCCAATCCGAATTTAAAACTCATGAAAATACTCCATTTAATTGGTATCACGTCCCACAATACCGGATTTAATATGAACCTATCATGCATCAAAACGCATCAAATTGCAAAGTCTAGACTCAGTTGGGGCTTGCGCCATCAATTGAGCATAAAAAAAGCGGCCCTCTAAAGAGCCGCTTTCTAATCAAGGCGTAACCTAAATTACGCCGTCATAAACTGATTAGTGTTTACAATCGGTGCCATGAGCGCCTTTGATTTCTTTGCCAAGGCTATCATAACGTTTACCGCTATCACCGTAGCAATATTCGCCGCCTGACGTCGATGGCGTCACAACTGTTGTCGGAGCGGTATACCCGCCCGTCCATCCACCTACGGCCGCTTCCAGACATGTACCGTCTGCTTGCTGTGTTGTCCCTGAAGGGCAATCGGCAAATCCGCCCTGAACACCAGAGAGGTTACCAGCAGATGACCCGCTACCATAAGATGAACCACCGCCGTAAGATGAACCACTGCCATAGCTTGCTCCACCGCCGACGCCGTGCTGACCTAAATCATGTGTATGCGTGTGTGTCACAGGCGCTACAGGACGATCAACATATTTGATGACTTCTTTTTCAACGATTTGAGTCACGGGAACTTCCTTAATGACTTCATAAGGTACTTGAACCTCTTTGATAGTTTCAAAAGGAACCTGAACTTCCTTGATGACTTCATAAGGAACTTGAACCTCTTTGATGACTTCAACAGGAACTTGAACCTCTTTGATGACTTCAACAGGAACTTGAACCTCTTTGATGGTTTCAAAAGGAACCTGAACTTCCTTGATGACTTCATAAGGAACCTGAACTTCCTTGATGACTTCAACAGGAACCTGAACTTCTTTGATGACTTCAAAAGGAACTTGAACTTCCTTGATAATCTCAACAGGACGGTCGACATATTGAACGCGATCAACATGCTTGATAACCTCTACAGGGCGATCAACGTGTTTGATAACTTCAACAGGACGATCAACATATTGAACACGGTCAACATGCTTAATCACTTCCTTGACGACAGGACGGTCAACATATTGCACGACGGGGCGATCAACATGCTTGACAACTTCTTTCACAACCGGACGATCAATAAACTTAGGCACTTCGCGAACAACAGTGCGTGTTCTGATTTGAGGTGGTGAGGCCACAACCACAGTGCGCTGCTGAATAGGTCGACTGGTCCGAATAGGGACAGTCCGGCTTACAAATTGACCTGATGGAACAACTTGAGTTCCACCTGGGCCAAATCCGCCAGGGCCGAAACCGCCGGGACCAAAGCCACCAACAGGCACTGGAGATAACGGAACACCGCCTGGTCCAAAGCCACCAACAGGAATTGGGCCTGCAGGACCAAATCCAGGCGCGCCAAATCCACCTGGGCCGAAACCGCCGCGCGCTGCGCCGCGATTAGCCAAAGCAAAGCCCGCTGCGCCGCCAAGAACTGCACCAAGCGCCGTTCCTTCTTGACGCTGGCCTGAACCCGCTAGGTTAGAGCCTATTACGCCCCCAAGACCTGCGCCAATGCCTGTTCCGACAAGACTACGTCCGTTAAATCCAGGATTGAAAGATCCCGCGAAAGGATTACCCGCAAAATTGCTCCGGCTATTCGCAAATGAAGCCCCTGCAAGGCCGCCAACAACAGCGCCAATGGCTGTTCCTTCATCACGTACGCCTGAGCCGGCCAGGTTTGATCCTAAGGCTCCGCCAAGACCCGCGCCGACTGCGCCGCCTAAAAGCGTTCCATTATCAAGGCCGCCAAAGAGCTGCGCTTGTGCCGTTACTGGCATAAATGCCATTGCCGCAATTGCAGCACTTGTCATAAGAAATTTCATTTTTGGCTCCTCTGAATGCCGAAAAAAAGTGTCGACCACCCCACACAAATGGTGTTGCTTGCTTTTTCCCATGCAAGCTTCACGCCGATTTGAGCGTTTGCTATCATAAAAAAACAAGCGATACAAAAGTGCTCGCCTGTTAAGCGAATAGTTTTAGCAGTAAATCTTAAAGAATTTAGCAGCTAAACTCAGTTAATATCCCCTTTACATATACAAAAGCCCGGGAAATATCCCGAGCTCTGATTAAATGGCTTATATTTTTAATAGCCATTATGACTGTAATGTTGGTTTTGACGGCTTGCCTTTTTGAGACGCTTTTTCTGTTTTTTCAAATCCGCTAATTTATAGGCAATATCATCTAAGCAGCGCTCCAGATAAGGATCATATCTATAGCTTAGCCGCTTTTTTATCTCCTTCCGCTCATAGCGCAAATTATCTATTTTGCGGTCAATCCGGTCTAATTTACGCTCGAAACGGTTCGTCCGGCCATCATTATATCCATAACCGCGTTGATCATAACCACTTGTACGATAAGTTGTGGGTTCATAAACTGTTTCTATGCGCGGGCTTTGATAAACCGTGCGGCCTGAAGACCCAACATTGGAATACCCAGTATTGGAATATCCAGTCGTAGAATATCCGCTATTATAGACTTGAGGACTATAAGCCTGAGGCGCGGTTTGGTATGTTACCCTCTGACCGCGCAATGAGCTGCATTTGCGCCTGTCATCGCCAATAGCGGCTCCGAGGCCTGCGCCAAGGACAGCGCCTAAAGCTGACCCTTCGCTTCGCGCGCCATTTCCGGCAACTTGCGATCCTAAGACCCCGCCAGCGACGGCGCCTAGCAGCCCTCCAACAAGCTGGTTTTCGCCATCTGCGCGTTTGCAATCTTCATAACTATAATTTCCAGACACATATTCCCCTGAATGGGCGAGGGTAGGCGCTGAAAGTGTAACCGCAGCCAGCGTGACTGCAGCGAGAGTTTTAGCATTTAATGTTGCCA
>CAYYMI010000049.1:0-16567 GCA_964472905.1 uncultured Hellea sp.
CCCGCAAGTTGTTTGAGCAGGCATTTGAACTGACAGGCGGCGTTTTTGAAATTCGTAATGATTTGCCACTCTATTGGTTGCGTAAAAAAGAGGGGGATATAGCCGGGGCAGAAGCGCTTTTACCCAAGATCCGCCAAGGGCTGACAGATATGGAAAAGGCAGGTTGGGTCGATGGTCTCCATCTCAGGGATCAGGCGGGAGCCTTGATGGCGCTAGGCGATACCGAAACCGCACTGTCCCGCATACAAGCCGCCGCAAATCAAGGCGCGCGCGTGCCCCGTGAATTTATCGAAACATCAATTTTGGGCTGGGAGCCTGTTTTTGATGACCCCAGATGGTTGGAGATCACAGCCATATCTAAAGAGAAGGATGAACGCTTTGTGGCATTGGTTTTTACCCGCGCTTGCACGCCCCCTGATGAGGCATACTGGCAACCCAGTGTAGAGACCTGTGCGCGTGCCAAGAAAAAATATGGTCTGAGTTATACGGCTATTACAAAGTAAAGGGTAGCCCCACTCTGAGATACTAAGGCCTTGCAAAGCTCGATGGATTAGCGCTTGCGGGTCCAACAGCATCTCTCGGCGAGATGCGCCGTAACAAACCACGCGCCGTATCTTGGTCAAATTTCAACCGCATTTGTAGATAGACACCTTCGCGAGAATATTCTGCCGCTTCAAAATCATCATCTTTGAAACCTTCAAAATTATACCCCGCACTCAGCCAAAGGTTCTTGACCGGAGAGACTCCAATGCTTGGACCAAAACTATACTCGAGCGTATTTGTCCCTTGAGAGGCTAATAATGAGCCTCGAAGACCAATATCGATACGTTCAGTGACATCAAAACGCGCTTCACCGCCCACTAAATGGTTCCAGCTTTCCAACTGCTGACCTGCAATTTCAGTCCGAACATTTTTAACGCCATAATTAGCTGTAGCTTGCAAACGGTCGGTGACCTGTGTGTTAACCGCCAAATTATTGACAATTTTTGTCTCGCGCTCTCCCAGTTCATTATGTCTATGACTGACGTCTAACCTATCAAAAACAATTGTGTCTTCATCACGCGGTCTCCACGCTCCGCCCAGTCTTATATCCAATTGACTAGCTGCCCGACTTGATCCGCTGGCTTCATTAAATAAACCTCGTGCCGATCCTGCCAAAGATAGCTCTTCCGTCAATTCTCGCGCGACCCCAGCGCTCGCCGTCCACGTATCCCCGGCAGACGAATGACGTCCTTCAAGACGCGCAGAGGCGCTTGTCACATCAGTTGAATAAGCAACACCAATATAGGCTGAATTAAAGTCTTCATTAATCTCTAGTGGACTAATCGCAGCATCAGGCGTGACTTCAATAAATTCACCGGTTTGATCCAGAACAGTACGGCTTCTCGCTCCTACTGATGCTGACCATTTATCAGTTAACCTGACTTGCTGATCAACACCAATCGTTGCGCCAAGACGTCGTCCCAAATCATTGGTTAAAAGATCAGAATTTGCTGTAATTGTTGTGCCAGTCCATGGGCTCGCCGTAACGCCGATAGATGTATTACTATCAGCAGAATTAGGACCATCTAAAATTTCGTGACGTACAGAGAGTATAGCCTTATCACCCACTGACTTATCAACACCAATTGTCGTGCGTTGTGGGAACGCGCTCACTTCATCCTTAGACCCAATTGGCTGTTCATGGCTAATCTGAACAGTTGCGTCCAATGACGGAATACGCAGAGAGGCTTGTCCGATAGCTGTAAAGGACTCGCGGTCATCTGCGCTAACTAATTCGTCACGGCTAGCTCTCACCCCAGTTGATACAGAAAGGCGGTCACCTTGATGCGTAGCTAAAAATTCACCTGTATTTCGGGCATCACCCGTCGTTAAATTTTCTTCCCGAAAAGCTTGAGCCTCAATATATTGACTCCCTCGGCGGCCCGTTTCTTCATCTTCAAATTCTTTAATCTTATATTGGCCTTTAACGCCATATCGGCGAACACCATTGGTATTTGACCCCGTTTGACCTAATCCAAACCCAGCCTCTTCTTCACGGAAATAAGCCTCTCCTGAGAACTTTTCGGATGTGTGTATAACCTCGGCCAAAATAGCGTCACTTGTGCCGTCTATTTCTGTACCAACGCTTTCAGTAATCGCATACTCAGCCCGCAATTGCGTATTATCCGTAATTTGCGCAATGACATCTACGCCCACTTGATTTTGTTCAACCCCGCCAGAAAGACTACTCCCATCTTCATGAACGAAGGTAGATCCGATTTGAATTTTGTCATCCAAAATTTGCGTCTGCACACGGCCGCCAAATGTGATATTACGTTCCGCATCCTCAGATGTCTCATAATCGACAACTATAACATTCGGATTGAAATCAATATCTGAAACATCAACAGGCCTTCTAAATATCAATTCACCTGTGAAATAATCCAATGTGTAATCCAAGAACCGAACCATAACTTGACGGTTTAAAATGACGTCTGGCCTGAAACGATCACGGGTTTCAACGACAACTTCTTCAGATTGAACGAGAATACGGTCATTGGAGAGTTGATATGTTCCGCTTGTCCCGTCCGCCGCAATTTCATCTTTGGCAAAACCTTGATTGGTTTCCGCTGCAAAGCCAAGAACTTGTAAATTATCACCCAGATATTCTGCCTTTAAGCCCGATAATCTGCGGTTATATGACGTTAGACGACCTTCTGTAATATTCGTCTCATAATCGCCAAACATGGCATAGGCTTGACGTTTTTCAATTTTAACAAAAACAGGATAACGGCTGGCCCCTTCAAACTCTTGGTAACTGCGATCACCATAAAGCGTGTAATAGGCGTTAGGATCTATCTCTTCGAGGAAATCACCATCTTGGTCGCCGCGACGTTTGTCCGTATCCACAGAAAGGGTCATTAACCAATTGCCTTTGATCAGGCCTTTAGCAAAAAACGCTACGCGGCCATCGCTAACAACATCTGCGCCTTCAATCTCGCCTAATGCTGTGGCATTTCCCGTAATATCTTCATAGCCGACGGAGCCCTCGGCAAGACCCACTAAGATCCAATCACGTTTTTCTGGCTCCAGATACATATAGATTGGAACCTTGCGGCCATTATCCAGCGTTGCAATGACCGTCACTTTCCCGGTGCGTAATGTCGGCTCAAGTTTGACTTTTAAAATGCCGTCTGCCCCTACCGAGAAGTCCCTGCTCGCTGAAAGAGGCGCAATTAAATCTTGCCTTTGTTCAAGCAAATTAATCTCACCAGTCCCATCATAAAGGTTATAGGGCGGTTCAAGGTCAATTGTTGTAATGCGGCCCGCATGAACAGGACGTCCCGCTGCATCTTCCATTCGAATAGCAACTAATGGCGGCGTACGGCCATCGGCGATAAGAGTAGATTGGTCGGGCATGGCGATCGCGCGAGCAATCGTTTTTACATATGAAACTTCTTTGCGGATCGTTTTCAAAACTTGTCCATTTTGATCCCGAATTGTGGCTATAATGACATTACGGCCATCTAACAGATCAACGCCGCGCCAACGGCTCATCAAGACAGATCTATCTGAATTTCCGTCACGCCCCGTATGATTCAAATCGGAAACAGGACGCCCATTAAGGGTTAGGTCAATAGTTTGATTTGGCCCATGTTTTATACCAATATTGGTAGATGGCTTTGACGGTGTTTTGGCCGCATCTGGATAAACCCACTCAATTGCATTTGTTTGACTTTCCAGCCACTCTGTATCGTAAGCCTTATACTCTGTTAGATCATTAAAGGTCTCTTCTTTGATCTCTTCAGCTTTCTCTCCCACTTGCTTGAGATAGAAGTTTGCCCGCCAAATACCGCCGCCTTGAACGTCCACAAATTGAGATTGAAGAGACCCAGCATATCGCGTTGTGTTTTCACATTCCATCAAAGCGTAACCTTGTGGAAGTGTCTCTTTGTCGACTTGCACAACATGCGTACCTTCAGTGACGCCTTCAAAATGGAATAAACCATCAAGATCAGAAACGACATAGGCCCCGGTTTCCATATAGAGACGTACACCGCCAACACCTTCACCGCGCGTGACATGGCGCGCCCACTCTTCTTCACCATCACAGCTTTTTTCAGAAATTCTGCCAACAATCGTTGAGCGTGAGCGTAGTAAATCCTCACTCAAACGCACCCCGGCCCGTGCGACGTTGGAAACTTGTTCGCCGTTACTATCTCTAAGAACAGCTTCATTCACAGCATCGCCTAGCGGCGCGCCGGGACCAATTTCCAAGGCATAATCAAGCTGAATTCTTTCCCCAGGCTGAACAACACCTAGTGGAAACGTTAATAATGTGGCGCGTTCTGAAACGCCTGGATCATCAATAGAGTCTAGCAATATACGTGATGTGCCGGGCACATAACGAAAACCAAGCGGCAATGTATCATGCAAAACAATCGGAGATGGCGCCTGCCCAATATTTTCAACCGTTACAGTGTAATTCACAAAATCACCAATGCCTGCCAAGCTACGGTCAGCCGTTTTCGTCACCACCAGATCTGATTCAGGGTCAAGTGGAATATCAAATCGTAGCGGGCCTTCTGAGAGAAGGGTAAATTCACCCCCAAAAGACGCCTCAGTTATCACAAAGGCATTGTTTAAATTTGAAAGCGTGGATGGTTCTATAACGGACGCAAATCTATACCCTTCGGGCGGGTCAACACGAACAGAATAACGGCCCGGCTCTAGTTGCGGATAACGAAATTGCCCATCCACGATGTCATAGGTCAACCCACCTGCATCTGTGACTGTTTCGCCGCTCGTCACTTCTGATGGGAATGAGGAAAATCCGTCAACACCAAAGACTGTGGCCTCAGAACCTGTATCGAGATTTATCAACGTAATCACGGCGCCGTCAACGGGTTCACCTGTCACCGAGCTAAACACCCGATTTAAGGGGTTGACGATCGCTGTATCTATGGTGACATCCGTTCGATTAAAGGTGTCGATATAGGTGGCTGTTAATTGCGTATTTTCGCTAACTGTAATAGTGCTATCATTAAGATCCGATGCGAGAGCGCTAGACGGTACATAGGCAAAAAATTCGCCTGAATCTGGATCTGATTCATATAACCGCAGAACAATTATATCCCCTGAATCCGCTTCGAGCGAGATTTCAACCGTTTCAATTTCATCTGAGTTCGAGTTCTGACTTTCATCAGTCACTCTTATGAAAATCAATTCCCCCGCCAGATAGGTAGTTGCTGGAATTAGCGGAACTTCATCGGTAAGTTTTACGTTTCCGCCGCCGGCGGTTACAGGCGGGCCAATATCGACAAATCCGCCAGACACATCGCCTGATGGGCTAAAGTCAGTCCCATTAATATTACGCATGATAGGAGATGCCGCAGTCGGAGAATTTCTGAAAAACTCGATAACGGCTGGCGCCGCAGGTTGCTGTATGGTAAACACAGCTTCATTCGTCAACAAGGTGCCCGACGTAACAGATGTTCCCTCTGAGCTACCATGCGTGTAACTAAATGAGGCTACATTAATAACTTCAGTGCCGTAGAGCTGAGCTGAGGCTACATTCGTAGCCGAAACCCACGCTGTTGCTACCAAAGCTAACGCGCCCGCGTTATGTTTAAGTTTTTGTGTCACCAATCACACCCGCAGCCTAAAAACCCCTTATCAAAAGGGTCTTGAAAGCGGCCTGTTACCTTTAAAGAGCAACAGGCCGCATAGAAGCGGAATATTACCTACTGAATAAGAGCATGTATTGTGAGTGTGCCCGAAGTTTGAGTGGTATCCCCTGGTGCCAAAACACCGCCTGTTACCGTAACGGTACAAGGATTAGGAGTAACACTACAATCAGTATTGGTTGGCTCTGTAAGAGTCGTTCCAGCACCCAAACCATCAACACTCGCAGCTACGTAAGTAAGGTGTGGTGGAAGAAGGTCTCCAACCTCAATATCAGTTGCTTGAGCAGATCCATCATTGGTGACTTCAATAACATATTCCACACAAGCGCCCGGAATATTAAAGCCACCCGGTCCTGCAACCGTAAAAGTACCACAATTTGTGGCTCCAACAACGTCGGAATATGTCGACACTGTTTTTGTTCCAGCAACATCAGCTCCAGAAATAATGTATGAAGCTGTTGCAGAGTGAGCGCCATCAGTCACGGCATCACCAGTTGCATCACCAGCCGCATCAGCCAAGACATTTTCAGTTGTCCCTATGACATTTGAGCTATCACTTGTCGTAATGGCAGTCGTTGTATCTGGCACAAGTGTTTGAGCAAGAAGAACAACATCAGCTGTTTCGCCATCTGCCGCATCTGCAGCGATATCTTGTGTCACAACAACCCAAAGCACTTCGTCAGGCATTAGCTCTGGCGGATTAGTAGAATCATAGGCTGTCGTTGCAATCGTATCATCATACGCAGCTGTACCTGTCGTATCTATATAATACGCAAGTTCAGGCAAGGCACTAACAGGTGTCTCTGTGTCAAATGGGTTGGCTGGGTCCTCTGCGAAGGATAAAGCATAGCCTTGCTCGTCATTACCATTATTTGTAACAGAGAAGACAACCTCGACGTCTGAGGCGTCTGGCACGGTCGTCGCGTTAAACTCATCTGCCACCGTAAGGTCAATCAAACGGTCAACTTTAAAATCCGTCGGCGCTGGCGGCGTGATTTGAGGTTGAGGAACTCCGCCGACATTATAGTCAAGCGTAAATGTGTTAGAAACAGTTGTATCCGCAGGCGTGAAATTATTTTGCGCTTGGGCTGTTCCTGTTGTGAAGACAGTTAAAGCAGTGGCGCCCAACAATGCCTTCAATAGTATTTTAGTGTTTGTCATAACCACTTCCTTATTATTGATGTAAAATAATTTAGGGGTAAGTGGTTAAATCTGAGCCAAGAAGTGTGGTTAACCTAACCTTTAAATCAAAATAAATTTTGAGAAAAAAATCACAATTATATCATATAATTCAACAACTTATTTGATTTTTTGAATTATAGCGTTAAGGAATTAGTTACGAATAAAATTATTTATTTTTGACGGTCTTTCCAAAAAAAACCTGACTTAAAGTAGTCAGGCTTACATATTCTATTTTTTAATTATCTACCTCAAAACGCCTTTAAAAGAGAGGTTTCCAGTTTCCCCAACAGCAAGAGGGCCCGGAACAGTCCAGCGGATATGGGTTATGTCACCTGAGGACGCAGATTGAAGAAAACCATCATTATCGCGGACCCGTAATAGTTCTCTTGTCGCAAAACTATTCCCGCCATCTGCAGAATAAACAGGGATCATATTATTGTTTGATGCGCTCCCTTCCATAAACCGAACTTCTTTTGGAACTGGCATAGTAAGAACAAGATCGGTTGCAGGCTGAGCATCGTCATTTGTAAAGTTAAGCGTATATACGACACGTTCGCCAGGAGAGACCGTTTCTGCCGCTTCACGTGAAATTGTTTCTGTGCCGTCAGGCATCTGCACGATGACTTCTTTTTCTACCGTTTGATTCGCAGATAATGCATGAACTGGCACCGCCATCGCCAATAAAACTGTCGTAACGGTTGTCGTGATAAGATTGCGCATCTAAATCTCCATAGGGTTAGTCTAGCTCAAGACTAACCTTGCATAATTAATAGAGTGATAATGCAAATGATATTGTCCTAAACTGTTATCTCATGTTCATCCGTTCGATCGTTATATCAAAAATAGACCCATTATATCAGAATAGACCCAACACCTGACGCAACACCTAAGCTCAGAAAAAAGCCAATGAGGATAAGCAGACCATCGCGCGCTGTTATGCCAAGGCCAAACAAGCCGATAATAAAAGCTGGCGCAACCACGCCAAAGGGCACAACACCTAAAGGTATCATCGTCAGAGCCAAAATAATGGAGAGCAGAGCTGTGAGGACTTGAGCTGGCCCACTTGTCATCACAGGAAGACGAGCCTTAATCACACTATCTATGCGCCTTAGGACTGGCGAGACAGTCTTTCGGGTTTTCTCGAGTTTAGCATCGGAGATTTTTATACGCCGTAGGACGTCTGGCATCCAAGGGGTCTCCCGCCGAAATAATAATTGCAGCGCAAAAACAATGATAATTAGCCCAAAGCCAGCCGGCAAACCTGGGATGGCGCCTATAGGCGTCATGAGAAACAAACTACATAAAATCATCACAGGGCCAAAAGCTCGGTCCCCAAAGGCTTCAACGATTGTTTTCAAGTCCGTTTCGGTGCCATCAACCGCCTCACGCGCCGTTCCAAGGATAGCCTCTAAAGGCCCCTCTTTGGCTGCATCGGTTGTTTTCTCATCTTCCATATCCGCGCCCATATCATATATATCAAATTTCGCTAGAAAAGGATTTCACATAAATCATAGACCCCTTTAAAGACACTTATGTCTTTTGAAGTCTGGCTGGCCCTTGTGGCCTTATTTGGGATAGGCGGGTTGACCCCCGGACCCGCTGTGATGCTCGTTATGGCCTCTGCCTTTCGATATGGATTTAAGCCCGCCATGCTGCCAGCCCTCGGGATTGCGAGCGCCAATGTCATATGGCTGCTGTTAGCAGCCTCTGGAGCGGCCGCCCTTGCAACCAGTTTTCCTACAGCTTTTTTGGGCTTAAAAATCATTGGCATGCTCGTTATTTTATATCTGGCATTTAATGCAATGTTTGGTCCCCTCCCCGACCCTGATGCGAAAGCGGCTGATGCACCGCCGCGTAAAAAACTATACTCACGAGGGGTCGCCCTGCAATTATCTTCGCCCATGCCGCTGGTTTATTTTGGATTGCTTTTACCCGCTTATTTTGATGCCACTTACTCCATACCGCTGCAAATATTCATCATGTTTATCACTGTCACAACAACAGAGCTGCTCGGACTCGGCGCTTATGCTTATGGGGCCCAGAAAATCCGCCGCTGGCTTACTAACCCCAAACAAGCGCGAATGTTTAATATTTTTATTGGCATAGTCATGATTGCTTCAGGGATTTGGGCTATACTGAGTACAACCAGCCATTAAGGCTTGCAAAATAACCCCTCCGCGCTAAGAGGCGCGAAATTACAGAAAGCCCTCTCATGGACATGTCTAAAATTTCGGTCGGAAATAATCCGCCCTTTGATGTCAACGTCATTGTAGAAGTCCCGCTCGGGGGTGAACCCATCAAATATGAGCTCGATAAAGATTCTGGAGCGTTGTTTGTTGACCGTTTCCTCTACACAGCCATGAGATATCCCTGTAATTATGGATTTATCCCGCACACATTATCCAATGATGGCGATCCAACAGACGTCATGGTTGTCGGCAATCGCGCCTTAATGCCTGGCAGTGTTATCCGTGCAAGACCAGTTGGCGTTTTGATGATGGAAGATGAAGCCGGAATTGATGAAAAAATTGTCGCGGTTCCTCATCAAAAGCTCAGCCAATATTATGACAATATACAGGCCTATACGGATTTACCGTCTATTCTTCTTGACCGCATTTCCCACTTCTTTGAACATTACAAAGACTTGGAGCCAGATAAATGGGTCAAAATTCTAGGCTGGGAAGATCGCGAAAAAGCCGGAAAACTTATTTTAGAAGGCATTGAATCGGCCAATAAGACGAAAACTTAACTGAACTTGATATAACGCCGCGTTAATGGCAGGTTCAGAGTGAATTCTGTAGGTAATGACATGACATTAAGAGTAATTGCAGCGGTTTTGGTGCCACTATGTCTCATAGCGTGCCAACCTAAGGTACAAATTGTACCGTCTGAAAAACCTATTGTGATTAATCTAAACGTGAAAATAGATCAGGAAGTCAGGGTCAGATTAGACAAAGACGTTGAAGATTTGATCGAAAATAACCCCGATCTGTTTTAGGAGACGGATATGACATTGAAAACAAAAATTTTAACAGGCCTATCTGCTGTCGCTTTACTAGCTGGCGGAGTTGTCACCGTGACAACACTGGGCGCGTCTGAGCCCGCTTATGCGCAAACACAATCGGCCAAATCTATCGTAGATACGGCGAAAGCCCGGGGAACGATTGGCGAAACACCTGCAGGGTATCTTGCGGTTGTTGGCGGAGAAACGGCCGCAGAACGCAATGCCATGAACGAAATTAACATTGGCCGTAAAGCCCTCTATACGCGCAAAGCCAGAGACGAAAATTTACAAGTCGAAGTCGTCGCCGCTATATTTGGCGAGAAGCAGATATTAAAAGCCTCGCCTGGACAAAAAGTTATGGGCGCCAATGGAGCATGGCAAACGAAATAAATCTCTCCAAATAAATTTAGGGTCTTTAAAGATAAAAAAACCCGGCTCTTAAGCCGGGTTTTTATTTGGATATATAAAGTTCCCTATTAAGGTTTTTTGAAAAGCAAGGTCATACGGTTGGATTCTCCAATCGCTTCCATTTGAGCTTTAAGCTCAGGATTATCTTTAGAAGTGCCCAAACTTGGCGGTAATCGCCAGACGATATCTTCATTGCTTGGCACATCTTTAGCATTTTCATTGATCGGGCTGTCTTTGACAAATTCAAATCCTGCCGCTTCAAATTTTGCGATTAACAAAGATTTTTTTAAATAACCATTACTGCCTTGGGCCCAATCATCATCATTAGCTTCTGGGCCTTGATGTTGCACAACACCGACAATTCCGCCGGGCTTCAATAAGGCATGAGACTCATTAAGAGCTTCAGTTAAATACCCTCCTTTATCTTCAAATCGTGATAAATTGTGTAGGGCTCTGATAAATAAGATTGCATCTAGCTTTCCATCCATAGCAACATCGCGACCACCAAACGTAAAAGCGTCAATTGACCCTTCCGACCCGTTCCGCCACGCTTGAGCACCTTCAACCCACTCAGCGGCCCATCCTTTCTTTTTTTCAAGAAATTCAGCATTGGCAAATCCGCCAAATTCAGGCCACATTTTTAATGAGTAATCAATACCAACAAGATGACCTTCATCTCCTAGATAGGGCACCAAAATTTTCGAATACCATCCCCCGCCAGGCAAAGCCTCGGCGACTTTCATACCGGGCGCAATACCAAAGAACTCTAACGTTTCTCTGGGATGACGCGCCTCATAACGGGCTTTCGCTTTATCACTCTGCGCGCCCAAAACCGTATCTAAGGCTGCCCCGTCAAATTTCTGCGCCATCTTTGTTGTTTTGGTCTCGCTGACAACATTATCAGCTGTGTCAACAGTAGCATTCCCGCAAGCCGTTATAGCTAAAGCCGCAAAAAAACATAAAATTGTCTTTTTCATCATAAATTCTCCCATACCTCATGCACCATAAATCAATCCCATAAACATGGCAAATACCATCGTTCAACTCTGCTAAATTTACAAGTTGTAAACTTCAAATTTAAACCAGGCTTAAAGTTATTAGGATTAAAGATAAGCCATAGTCAATTTTGGGGGATAGACTAATGAAAAACTTTAACAGAACGACTCTGAGTCGATATCGTAAAAATACCGAAGGGCAATTCGGTGTTACCTTTGCGCTTTTAGCCCTACCCTTAATGGCCGTAACAACATTGGCCCTTGATCATAGTTTCGCCTATAAAGAAAAACTAAAACTCGCGAATGCACTCGATGATACAGCCTTGGCCAGCGTGCTTGATCAAACTTTAACGGAATCCGAACGTGCAGAATACGCGACAAAATATTTTTGGAGCTTTTTCGATGAGTCTAAAGATATTAAGTTTGAAGTTTTAGATTCAGGCAGTGACCGCGTATCTCTTGTCGCCAAAGCAATAGTTCCGACATCAGTTTCAACTATTTTCGGAAAGGACAATATTGTTGTCACAGAAAATGCCGCAAGCGAATTAACGCAAGGGTCCGTTGTTTGTATGTTGGCCTTAGACCCTGATGGTGAACGTAGTTTTGAAGTTACAAATGGCGCTACGTTTTCCGCCGACACCTGTTCTGTTCAGGTCAATTCAACGCATAAAGAAGCCGCTATCGTCCGTAATGGTAGCATCGCGAGTGCAAAAGATTTTTGTATTTCCGGCGGTGTTGGTCAAGTATTTGGCGCTGCAGGACAAGATAAATTTCTACCCTTTGCCAACACAGAGTGCGGAGCTATCCCTGATCCGTACCAATATCACAGAATTCCGGCGCCGGGAGACTGTATTCCTCAAGAAAAAATTGATGAAATATTGTCCGACTTCTTGTCAGATATTCATTACCCAACCCCTATCTGGAACCCAGACACACAACAACTCGAGACAGTTGAAGGGGGCGTGACGCTTCCAGCTGGAACCTATTGTGGCGGCCTAAAATTATTAGGAAAAAATGTAACATTCGAACCCGGCGAATATATCATGAAAGATGGACCACTATTTTTTGGGTCTGGCACGAGAGCCGTGGGGGATGATGTCACTTTTGTTTTTTCCGGTAAAGACTCCGTTCTTCACATCACAGATGGCGCCAATGTTGGTTTAACAGCCCCGAAGAGAGGGGATTTGAAAGGCCTCGTATTTGCTCAACATGTTGAAAAACGGGTTGGCATAGATGCGGCGCTCCCAACCGGGACATCTGTTATAACTGCGGGTGGAAACTTGAAATTGGTTGGAACGGCCTATTTACCAGAGCAAAAAATAACATTTCTCGGTGGAAGCATTTCAGAAGCTCAAGCCCCAGCAACGTCATTTATAGCCTATCAACTCTTGTTCAATGACGGCGCGCAAATTAGCGTGGCTGTTGACCATCAACAAGCTGGCCTGCCGCCTATTTTGCCAAGGTCTGATGAAAGCGCCAGATTAGTCGAATAAGCTAGCTCCGGCGCTCGTGAAACTGTCCATATTTGCGGTAGCGCGCGATATAGGTTGGAACGATGGTTTCCATCGTTTCCAGCTTGATGCCAAGGTCTGAAAATCCAAGCGCCTCATCTGCAACGACATTATCAACCTTCAGGTTTTTAACTTGGTCCCGCGTAAGAAACGGCTCAAGGAAAGGCGCATATCCAGAAAGCTCGCCCATAAAGCCCATCATATTGGCCGCGAACCATGGGATAGGCAGCAAAAATCTTTTCCGGTCAATCGTCTCGAGCATAAATTGCATGAGCTCTTTAAAGCTATAACTTTGCGGCCCTCCGAGTTCATAAGTCTTACCTGATGTGCCTTGCCTAACCACTTTAGCAATCGCCTGCGCCACATCCCCCGCATAAACCGGCTGCATCTTTGTTTCGCCGCCGCCGATAAGCGGTAACGCAGGTACGAATTGAGCCATGGATGCAAAGCGGTTGAAGAAATCATCCTCGGCCCCAAACAATATAGATGGCCGCATGATATCCGCGCTTGGTACAGCGGCTCTTATTGCGGCTTCGGCTTCGGCTTTTGTCCGCGCATAATCGCTATCACTGTCAATATCTGCGCCTATGGCTGAGACCTGCACGACATTATGAATACCTGCCGCTTTGGCGGCATTAGCTAATGTTTCCGCGCCGCGAACATGGACAGATTCGAAATTTTGTTTGCCCGCTTCAAACAGTAACGCCACGAGATTAATCACGGCGTCAGAGCCTTCTACCGCGCGTTCAACCGATTGAGGAAAGCGGATATTGGCCTGCATCAATTGGACTTGGCCAACATCACCAATGACTTTGAGCTCTTGGGCCGTATGGGGACTGCGCAAAGGCACACGCACGCGCCATCCGTCTTTGACCAATGCACGCACGACATGCTTTCCAAGGAAACCAGAGCCGCCAAAAACGGTAACGAGACCTTTGCCCATAATGTTAGACCTTTTAATTCTTGGCGTCAGTTAGCGGGATTCACAGAAGCTGTCTATCATGTTTTGGGGTCACGAATAGCCGCAATAAGGCCGTCACTGGCCGCTTCGATCAGGTTAAGCACAAGATCAAACCCATCCGCGCCGCCATAATAAGGATCAGGGACCTCGCGGGTTGAAAGCGATTGTGCATAATCAAGAAAAAGCGTGAGTTTTGAGCTATATTTATCAGGGCAGATATCGCTTAAGGCCTGCATATTATTCATGTCCATGCCTAAAACATAATCAAACTCTCCAAAATCGGCGCGCGTGACTTTACGCGAGGCTTGACCTGCAAAGCTATAACCACGCCCCTCACCCGCTTCTATGGCGCGGCTATCGGGCCGCTCGTTCACATGCCAGCCGCTTGTGCCCGCACTATCTATATGAACCTGTACCCCTGCCGTCTTGGCCCGCGCTCTAAACACAGCCTCGGCGGTAGGCGAACGGCAAATATTACCCAGGCATACAAAAAGAACTTTTGGTATCGTCATGATTTGCGTTTAGACGAGTTATCATGAAATACAAAAACATTGTTATCCTCACAGGCGCGGGCATATCCGCCGAAAGCGGGATTGATACCTTTCGCGATGCGGGCGGGTTATGGGAGAACCACCCTGTCGAGCAAGTGGCGACCCCCGAAGGCTTTGCCAGGGACCCTGAGCTGGTTCACCGCTTTTACAATCTGCGCCGCGCAGCTCTGAAGACGGTCAAACCTAACCCCGCCCATACCGCCCTCGCCCGTCTTGAAGCAGGTCTGGCAGAGAAAGGCGGCAATCTCACCATCGTGACGCAAAATGTTGACGACCTACATGAGCGCGGCGGGGCCAAAAACGTTATCCATATGCATGGTATTCTGACCGCTATGCTCTGCGGTCATTGCGAGCATCGCTGGGAGTATTTGGAGGACGCAGCGCCTGATATGGCCTGCCCCAAATGCCATGTGAAACATGTCTGCCGGCCCGATATCGTCTGGTTTGGCGAAATCCCTTATCAGATGAGACGGATAGAAGACGCGCTGAACGCTTGCGATCTATTTGTCTCAATCGGAACCAGCGGCGCGGTTTACCCCGCCGCAGGGTTTGTGCAAATGGCCCGCGGCCTAGACAAAGACACGCTGGAGCTTAACCTTGAATCCTCTCAAGGCTCGCATTTCTTCCATGAAAGCCGCCTTGGCCCTGCTGGGACTATTGTTCCGCAATGGGTGGATGAAGTTCTGCAATAATTAAAGGCCGCCTCTCAGGCCGCCTTTCTTATGAAATGGATTGCGTCTGTGAGAGCCCTGAAGGCTCTCTGACAATATGCTACTTGATGAGATTACCTAATGTAGATGTCACCCCGCCGTCCGTAAGAGCGCCTAGGCCCGAGGAAGACGTAGTGCCACCAACAAGACCACCTAAGCCTGGTGAGGATGACCCGCCGCCAACAAGTCCGCCTAACCCAGAAGAAGACGAACCGCCCGTTATGCCGCTAATTTGGGAATTCACGCGCGATCTACCAACAGCGACAGCCACGTCAGTTGTTGAGCCGCCGCCTAAGAGAACTTTGCCCGCGGTGATGGTTTCGCTACCACTCAGCGTGGACGATGTCAGTGAGCCTGGCGCGCTATTGCCCAAGAGCCCTGACGCCCCTGAGGCTTGACCAAGGACAGAACCTCCGATCTGACTTGTGGCCTGACCGAGAACGCCGCTGCTTGATTGACCTGTGACCTGATTTAAAATTGAACCTGTCGCTTTATCCCCGCCGGTTAATAAGCCGCCGAGTTGGGCATGGGCGAGGCCTGCTGTTCCAAACATAAGGCCAGTGGCTAAAATTGTTGTTGTCAATATACGCATGAGGTATCTCCTATTAAGCGTTTGCCCTCACAACAGTAAGGGCGTTTGAGTGTTCACTCCCTTATTTGAGATGGAACATCCAATAACACGTCCTCAACACTGCGTTAGAGCGCCGTGTGCGAAAGCCAATCAAAGCATGACTTAAGGTCAATTTGGGCTTATGAGGCCGCTTATGAGTGAAAAATCATTCCATAAACCCTGGCGGGCCAGCGTTTTAACGCTCTTTCCTGACGCCTTTCCAGGGGTGCTGGGCGCGTCAATTATTGGCGGGGCGCAAAAAAGCGGGATTTGGCAGTTAGAAACAGTGGACATCCGCGATTTTTCCGTTAATAGGCACCGCACTGTTGATAGCCCGCCATCTGGCGGCGGCCCCGGCATGGTTTTAAAACCTGATGTGGCCGCAAAAGCCATCGATAGCTTGGTCACTTCGGATGAAAATTCGAAAAAAGGCCGACCACTGATCTATTTGACCCCCCGGGGCAAGCCTCTGACGCAAAACCGCGTGAGGGCGCTGGCGCAGGGAGAGGGTCTTATTGTGTTTTGTGGACGGTTTGAAGGCCTCGACCAGCGGGTCATAGAGAGCCGCCAAATGGAAGAAATTTCAATTGGTGACTATGTTCTGGCAGGAGGCGAGGTGGCGGCTCAAGTCTTGATCGAAGCCTGTGTGCGGCTTCTCCCGGGGGTTCTCGGAGACGCGCAATCGGCTTCGGAGGAAAGTTTTGAAGACGGCTTATTAGAGTATCCGCTCTATACCAAGCCGAGAGAGTTTGAAGACCGGGCTATCCCGGAGGTGCTTCTAAGCGGTGATCATCAAAAGATTGCCGCGTGGAGACGCCAACAAAGTGAAGAGATTACCAAGGCCCGCCGCCCCGATATGTGGCAGGCTTATAAAAATGGAGACGATCATGAACGTGATTGAAAAACTAAATAAAGCCGAAGAGGCCCGTCTTTTAGAAGGTGGCAAAGTCATCCCTGATTTCTCAG
>CAYYMI010000050.1:0-16310 GCA_964472905.1 uncultured Hellea sp.
ACGGGAGAGTAGGTCATCGCCCGGTTTATCCAGCTCATGTTTTAATCTCCATATTCAAACAAATATAGCCCCGTACGGATAATATCCGCCGGGGTTTTTTTGTATTTTGATCATAAATCTTATCCGTCAGAATGTTGACATAGGCTCTTTGTGAATCTAAGTTTTGTTCGTGAGGGCGCTCTCATGACACATTTAAACGATCAGATCTTTCGGGATTTGTAAGCTCATGGCGAACGCTCCTAACTCCCAATAGGGACATCTGGAGGAGAATATGAAGGTAACTCAATTAATAATTATAGGGTTTGCAGGGCTATCTGTAATTGCTTGCGGGGCAACGACAGGCGGAGTGGCCAAAAGCATAGCGCAAAAATCCGCCGTTAATGCGGTGATGTCAAAAGTTGTGTCGGCGCCGACTACAGAGGTAGTTCAAAGACCGGCTTTAGACACGTCCTTTCAAGACGTATCGATGGATTGTGCCGCTTTGACAACGCAAATGGCGGAGCTTGATTCGACTATCGAGGCGTCAAACGTCGTTATCGCCGAGTCTGAAAGTTCAAAAATGACAAATGACCTCGCCAAAGCTGGGGCGTCCGCCGCGGCATCAAAAGCGTTATCGAAAATCCCTTTTGCGGGCATGTTTGCAAAATCTGCCGTAAAAAACGTCATGAATCAGGAGCAAGTAAAGCTAGAAAAAGCTCTATTAGATATACAGGACGCCAATTTACGAAAAGCGAATCTTTCAGGCCTATATGCTGGAAAAAACTGCGGAACCTAGACGACCCGTAATTCGGAAAAGGTCTGAGTGAAAGTTAGTTAGGGCTAATTATAATCCTTTACCCCTGGGTGGGCCTTAGGTTATCGCTTGGCTCCTATCTCAATAGGAGCCTTTATGACCGATGTAATCGGGTTTCATTATACGCTTAAGAACGACGCCAATGAAGTGCTTGATAGCTCTGATGGCGGTGATCCTATGCTATACCTTGCGGGGAGTGGCCAAATCTTGCCAGCACTTGATAAAGAACTCGCGTCTATGTCTGTCGGTGATAAAAAATCTGTCACCCTTTCGGCCAAAGACGGGTATGGCGAAGTTAATCCCGCGCTCAAAATGAATGTTAAAATCGGCCAGTTTCCCGAAGGCACAGAGGTTAAGAAAGGCCTGCAATTTCGGATCAATAATGAACCCGGCTCCCCTATGTTTCGCGTCATGAATGTACTGGGCGAGGAAGTCTTTATTGACGGCAATCACCCGCTTGCGGGACAGGCCTTACATTTTGATGTTGAGGTTACAGATAAACGCGACGCGACTAAGGACGAGATCGCCCACGGTCATGCCCACGGTGCGGGCGGTTATCAGCATTGAGATGTCAGAGCCAAATAAAAAACGCGGACTATGAAGCCCGCGTAATTATGAATTTAAGAAATTTTACTAAGAGAAATCAAAGAAGCAGAGTTTGTTTCCGTCTGGGTCTTTGACATAGCCGCCGTAAAACTGGCCTTCAATGCGTGATCCAGGCGCGCCATCACACGTCGCGCCGAGTTCTATCGCTTTGTGATACATGGCTGCGGCGCCTTCTTGAGACCCCCCAGGGAATGCGATCATATTTCCATTACCGGGATGTGGGTCTTCTTCGTTATAGGGAACACAGACGGCGACTTTAGGTTCGCCCATAGATTTGCCAATCATAGCGAGACGTCCTACATCGACGAGAACCTTGGAGTCTAAAAGTTCCGAGTAGAATTGTTTAGCCGCGTCTAAATCTTTTACGCCGATTGTTGTATATCCGATCATGGGAATGTCCTTTGTGAAATATGCCGTATTTATAGGGCGTTGAATTTAATTTCCTAGCCGGAAATGCAGGGCTCAAGATTATGTGATGGTAGCCTAGTTTTGACCACCTCTTACCAACCGTCCGGGTCTTGCGCTTGTGACTTCATCATTGGCGATGACTTGCTCGCCTTTCACGAATGTGGCTTTGTAGCCGCTCACGGGCTGGATCAGGCGCTGACCGCCTGCGGGTAGGTCTTTCACCATAACGGGCACGCCCAGATCAAGGCCGTCATAATTAATAATATTGATATCGGCGCGCTGTCCTACGGCAATGCGTCCGCGGTCTGTTAGGCCTAGATAATCAGCCCCGTCTGCTGTAAGCATTTGTATGGCACGTTCTAGTGCAATCCCTTCGCTGCCCTTACGCAAGCGATCCCGCGTCCAATGTGATAAGAGATAAGTCGGGAAACTGGCATCACAAATTGTACCGACATGCGCCCCGCCATCAGACAGACCCGGCAAGGCTTTAGGATGGCGCATCATGGTCAGCACATTGTCGTAATTCATCTCGTAATAATTATAGACGGGATAATAAATCAGGGCGCGGCCTTCATCTTCGAGCAAGATATCATAGGTCTTCTCCCAGACGCTAACCCCGTCTTTGCGCGCCAGAGCGGCAAGGGAGGTCTCATTGGTTTGTTCGTAATCAACCTTTCCTGAGTAATCGAGGCGGAACTGTTTCTCGGCAATGCTTTCAAAATTTTCGATCATGATATCGACAACAGGCGGGACAGGACTGCCTTCACCCGCCAGCTTAACGGGTGTTTCAGACAAGAGCTTGGCTTTAAATACTGGGTCTTTCAATATAGCGACCCTCTCGGCCAAAGATTTATCGCGAATAGCGAGATAGCTGGGGAACGCCATAAGCGGATGGAAGGTGCAATTCAGCCCCGTAAAGGACCCAATCGCGCGCGGGGCAACTTGGAAACTAATATCAAGTCCGTCTGCATTCATGGCTTCGGTGCGGCGAATAATATTTTTCCAATCCTCAGGGGCGAAGTCGCGCTCCATTAAAGACATAGAGCCTTTATGGCCGTGACCCGCGCGGTAAAAGGCCTCCATAAGATCAAATTCGGTCTCGAAACTCTCACCGGCCCTGAGCATATCGAAATCATTGACGACTTGTAGAACGCCGTGATCCACACCTTCAAACGCGCCTGCAATCCCGACGAGTTCATCTTTCCCAGCTTCACTTCCGGGTGTCCAAGCGCCATCAGAAGATTTATGAAAATCAGACCGTCCAATTGAAAACCCAAGGGCGCCCGCCTTTAAAGCTTCGCGGGTAAGCTCGCGCATCTGGCTGATATCGCTATCATTTGCGGGTTGATTAAACACCGCACGGTCACCCATAACATAAACCCGTAAGGGATCATGCGGCACCATCACGGCGAAATCGATGGTGTGGGGCATGGCGTCTATGGCGTCCATATATTCGGGAAAGGTTTCCCAATTCCACTGCAGGCCCTCATGCAGCGCCGTGCCGGGGATATCTTCGACGCCTTCCATGAGGCGGATAAGCTTGGCGCGGTCGTCTTTGCGGCAAGGCGCAAAGCCAACCCCGCAATTGCCGAGCACCGCCGTAGTCACCCCGTGATTGACCGAAGGTTTCAGCTCGTCATCCCAGCTAATCTGCCCATCATAATGAGTGTGCAGGTCAATGAAGCCGGGTGTCACAATATGGTCTTTGGCAGAGATGGTTTTCGTAGAGTCTGCGGCACACTCTCCGATCTCAACAATGAGGCCGTCTTTGATACCTATATTGACTTTGCGGCCTTCATCACCATTTCCGTCAAAGACCAGACCATCTGTGATTTTAAGATCGTACATCTCTATCATTCCATCTAAACACCGCCACTAATAACAGTCCCGCTATAATATGCCAAGTTCCCCATAATCCTGCCACCACGCCCGCGCCGCCGAGGCCGCCAAGTTGGGTAAGCAAAATGACAATGCCAAGGCCTGAGTTTTGGATGCCAACTTCGAACGTCAAGGCGCGGCGTGAGGGGGTATTCGCTTTGGTGAGGACGCCCGCCATGAAGCCCATCAAAAAGGCAAGCCCATTATGGGCGATGACGAGCGCGAAAATCGCAAGGCCAAGTTGGAAGAAAACGGGTAAATATTGTAGGCAAGCCCCAATGATTATTACAATGAGTCCGATGCCCGCCAAGGCCGAGAGCGGCTTTTGTAATTTGGCCGAGAGCGTCGGTGCAAAGCGCGCGATTAACATGCCCAGTAATAAAGGAACGGCGAGTATCATCATGGTATTTTGCAGAAAGCTCCATTTATCCAGATTGATTTCGGTCAGAAGAGTCGCGGTCGGCGGATAAAGTTGGCTCCAGAAGATAATAGAGACCGGCGTGATAAACGCAGCGGCGAGGCTACTGGTGGCAGTGAGGGAAACAGAGAGCGCCGTATTGGCCCGTCCGAATAAAGCCAGAAGATTAGAGGTGTTTCCCCCCGGACAACAGGCAATCAAGATCATGCCAAGGGCAACACTCGCGGGCGGATTGACGATATAACAGATAAGAAGCGTAAGCGCGGGCAGGCCAATGATTTGGGCGATTACCCCTGCAAAATAAATCTTCGGATTATCTTTGAAAAAACGAAAATGTTCCGTGCGCAACCCCAGTGCCACAGCAAACATCATGAGCGATAAAATCAGGGCAAGTGCAAGTTCTGACCCCCCGCCAAGGTTGAGTGTAATGCTGTCGAGAAGCTCTGCGTCCATTATTCACTTTACGACTATTACCGCCTGGAACAACCCTTGGTTCTTACCCATGACCTAAGACAGGTTTGCAAAAAAGCTAATCTCTGCTTCTCCCCCAAAAGCGGACATTAGAAATTTAGCACCACCATGGTCCCCGAAGAACAGACCAGCACTCACACGGTGATGCGCCCTGTGACGATGCAGCAGTCACGGACAGACTATATTCCAGAGATTCGCACGCGCCAGACTAATCTTGTCAGGCCTATAATTCTGTCCCTCAACCCGTCCCCGTCGCGGTTCCAATTCCGCATTGTGTAAGAGTGGTTCAAACAGGCTGTCGTCGCCGATAGCAACAGGGTTAAATCATAACGTCATTGCAAGATTTGGTCTTGCAATCCATCTCCCGTTATTGGCCTCACTAACCCACTGATTGGGATCCATAAGCAAAATTATGCCTCTTGAAACAAAGGTTTCATGGATAGCCGTATCACATACGGCTATAACGAATAAGTAGAGGTTTTCTAATCCCCTACAGCGGACATTAGCCCAATTTCTGTTATGAGGCAAAAGCAGGCGGCAGTTAGGTAAAATTAATTTCTTGCGCTCTGGTCCGCCTATCGCATTGTAACAGGCCTCCATATAGCCGACGAAAACTCACCTGATATGCCCAAAAACTCAATTTATGCTTTTAGTAAAATCAAGGGGTCTGTTGCCTTAAAAATCGTGCACTGCAATTATATCGGCGTTTAAACGCTCTTAAAAATGCAGCTTGACTATTAAAACCACATCTAACTGAGATATCTTGAATGGATAAATTTGTATCCAATACGAGACGTCTAGCAATTTGTAGACGTAACCTTAGATAATATACAGCTGGTGATGTTCCAAGATACTTTTTAATTAATTTTTCTAGCATTCGCTTTGAAAGCCCCGCTCTGTTAGCAATCATTTTTATACGGATAGGATCTTCAATATTAACTTCCATGAGGTTTATCACTATAGCAAGGCGCGGTTCTATTTCATTGATACGGCCCAAAGACACAATAGGTTGGGATTCGGCGGCTGGAGCTGTTTCTGAATAAATAAAAACACTAGCTATATCTAAAGCCAATGACCTATTTTGAACTATTCTTATATAGTGCAGCATCATATCCAAAGCTGGAGATGCCCCTCCGCAACTCCAAATATGTCCATCAATAACATACCGGTCTGTTCTGACATCCAATTGCGGGTAAGCCTCCGCTAAGTTTTCTGTATCTTCCCAATGGGTCGTGACAGAGTGATGTGTGATAACCCCTGCCCGCGCCAATATCCATGTTCCAGCTTCTACTGCTGCAATGACTTTGTACTGTGATTTTGAGTTTCTAAGGTGCTTTAATCCCACTTTAGTGACATGTCGCTGATGACTGAAACCTGCGAGAACTATAAGTGCATCTCCTTTGTGATGTTCATTAAATGCCCCATCGACAGGAATATCTATATTGCACGTTAATGTGACCGGGTTTCCATCTAAAGATAAAATTTCCCAATTAAAAATAGGGTTTCTGGACAAACGGTTAGCTGCCCTTAAAGGGTCAATAATAGAAGCAAATGACATTATGGATGATTCTGGAAGAACCAATATCGATACCTGTTTAACACTGGATTCAGTAGAAGCTGTAGACGTCATTTTTCTACCCAAATAGTTAAGTCCAGTTCGCGTATTGTAAAGTATAGTTGATAAAAGCGTCTACATTTATTTCAAAAGGAGATCCAAATGCCGCTGGAAATGAATAAAGATGTTTTTATAACATGCGCTGTTACAGGTTCGGGAGGGACTCAAGACCGTAGTCCACATGTGCCTCGGTCACCTCAACAGATTGCGGATAGCTGTATAGAAGCTGCAAAAGCTGGTGCGGCGATTGTACATTGCCATGTACGTGATCCGGAAACAGGCGCTCCGTCACGTGATCCTAAGCTTTATCGTGAACTCACTGAACGCGTCAGAGACTCAGCGACAGATGTTGTTCTTAACTTAACCGCTGGTATGGGCGGCGATCTTTACTTCGGCCCCTCTTCCAAACCCTTACCGCTTGCACCTGCAACTGATTTTGTAAGCGCCGAAGAACGTATGGAGCATGTTGCCGATTGCTTGCCCGAAATCTGCACTCTTGATTGTGGTACTATGAACTTTGCCGAAGCTGACTATGTCATGACGAATACTCCCGGCATGCTTACGGCGATGGGACAAATGATGACTGATTTAGGGGTTAAACCCGAAATAGAAGCCTTTGATACAGGTCATCTCTGGTATGCCAAAAAACTTGTCGAAGATGGCGTATTGGATAGTCCTGCTATGGTTCAACTTTGTATGGGAATTCCATGGGGCGCCCCTGATGACCTGAATACATTTATGGCTATGGTAAATAACATTCCTAAAGATTGGACATGGTCCGCTTTTTCAATTGGACGCAATGAAATGCCGTTTGTGGCGGCTGCCATACTTGCTGGGGGTAATGTCCGGGTTGGGCTTGAAGACAATCTTTGGTTAGATAAAGGCGTCCTGGCAACGAATGAAAGTCTCGTGGCTCGGGCCGTTACTATTATTGAGAATATGGGCGCAAAAATTATGAGCCCTCAAGCTGTCCGGGAAAAATTAGGCCTTACTAAAAGGTCCCCTACGTGAAGCGACAAGCTGCGATAATCGGCGGAGGCGTCATTGGCGGCGGTTGGGCCGCTCGGTTCTTACTTATGGGCTGGGATGTTAATCTATTTGACCCTGCCCCTGACGCTAAACGAAAAACAAACGAAGTTCTTGCCAATGCGCGTAGGTCATTACCCGCTCTCTATGAGCATAAGCTTCCAGTAGAAGGAAATTTGAATCATGTGGAGACGATCAAAGACGCTGTACAAAATGTGGACTGGATACAAGAAAGCGTTCCTGAAAGATTAGATTTAAAGAGACAAATACTTGCTGAGATACAAAATCACTGCACCGCCAATGTCATTGTCGCCTCTTCAACATCGGGATTCAAACCATCTGAGCTTCAAGAAAACTCGGTTAATCCGGAACAAATTATCGTCTCTCATCCCTTCAATCCTGTCTATCTCTGTCCACTAGCCGAACTTGTTGGCTCAGTTAAAACCATCAAAAAAGCTCAATCTCTAATGTCTGAGATCGGCATGTATCCACTACATGTCCGAAAAGAGATAGATGCTCATATCGCTGACCGCTTGCTGGAAGCCGTGTGGCGTGAGGGTTTGTGGCTTATCAGTGACGGTATCGCGACGACGAAAGAAATTGATGATGCCATTGTTTATGGCTTTGGCTTACGTTGGGCGCAAATGGGCTTATTTGAAACTTACCGTGTGGCTGGCGGTGAAGCAGGTATGGCGCATTTTATGGCACAATTCGGCCCAGCACTTAAATGGCCATGGACAAAGCTTATGGATGTTCCAGAGCTTACCGATGAGCTTATTCAAAATATCGCTGATCAATCTGATGTCCAGTCAGGACATCATTCTATTCGAGAACTTGAACGCATTCGGGATGACAATCTTGTTGGAATATTGCGAAGCCTAAAAGTTAGAAATTGGGCCGCAGGCGCGCTGCTGAATAATCAAGATAATATAATCTCTGGCTCGTCTGATATTGACCCTGCGAAACCCCTTCAAACGGTCAATAGAGTCATTCCTATTGATTGGACGGATTATAACGGACACATGAATGAAAGCCGTTACGGGCAAATTTTTTCCGATGCAGCAGACAAGGTCATGGAGATGATTGGTGCGGATGCGGTTTATATTGCCGGCGGTAATAGTTATTTTACGGCAGAAACAAAGATACGTTACTTAGATGAAACACACGCAGGGGATGGTGTTTTTGTAACCTCCCAAATAATAATAGGTGAAGGCAAGAAGCTAAAACTTTATCATCAAATGTTCCATGATGATGCTCGCTTATTGGCAACGGCTGAGCAATTCCTATTACATGTGAACTTAGAGACTCGAGCGTCCTGTCCCCCTATAGGTAGAGTTGCTGAGAAGCTGTTTATTTTTGCGGCTGCTCAATCTAAACTTACAAACCCGTTAGAAAGTTAGGCCATGCATTTTGGATTAAATGATGAACAGCGCATGATTATCGAAACCACACGCGCTTTTGTAGAAAAAGAACTTTATCCCCATGAAGCAGAGATTGAAGCGACGGGTGTATTGTCTTCCGATTTGGCAGAAGACATTAAAGCAAAAGCTATTATAGCGGGTTTATATGCAGCCAACATCCCTGCCGAATTTGGCGGAGCTGGTTTAGATACACTGACATGGCTCCTTTATGAAAAAGAATTAGGCAAAGCCAGCTATGCTCTACATTGGAATTGCGTCGCACGTCCCTCTAATATTTTATGCGCAGGAACCGAGCTCCAACGTGAAAAATATTTAGAGCCTTGTTTAAGAGGCGAAAAGTCTGATTGCTTAGCTATGACCGAGCCTGGTGCAGGGTCTGACCTACGAGGCATGGTCGCTAGCGCCAATAAAGATGGTGATGATTGGGTTTTAAATGGTACTAAACATTTTATCAGTCATGCCGCCGAAGCTGACTTTACCATAACATTTATGGCTACCGGAGAAGAAGATACTCCGCGCGGTAAAAAGAAGCTAATCACTGCCTTTTTCGTTGATCATGACAATCCAGGCCTCACTATTCGAGAGGGATATAAAAACGTATCTCACCGTGGTTATACCAATGCTATATTAGAATTTGATAATTGCCGTATTCCTCATGACGCCATGCTGGGGGAGCTTCATCAGGGCTTTAACGTTGCTAATAAATGGCTTGGCGCTACGCGACTTCAAGTCGGAGCAACATGTCTCGGACGCGCGGAACGTGCCTTTGATTTAGCTGTAGCTTACGCCGCAGAACGCCAACAATTCGGACAACCCATTGGCAAGTTTCAAGGTGTTTCATTTAAGCTCTCAGATATGGCGACGGAAATGAAAGCTGCGGAACTTCTCGTACTTGAAGCAGGCTGGAAATATGATGAAGGAACTTGCACCGATGCAGATATGGCGATGGCCAAACTTAAAGCGACAGAAATGCTGGCTATGGTCGCCGATGAAGCCATACAAATATATGGTGGTATGGGGTTGATGAGCGATTTGCCACTTGAACGTATTTGGCGTGATGCACGCATTGAACGTATATGGGAAGGCACATCCGAAATTCAGCGCCATATAATTTCGCGCTCACTGCTAAGGCCTCTTGGCGCATAGAGTTAAGCGTGACTAATTTAAGCCGACTCTTAAATCCAAAATCTATTGCAATTATCGGTGGGAGTTGGGGTGAAAATGTCATTAGTCAGCTATTAAAATCAGGATATGAAGGCGATATATGGCCCGTCCATCCTAACAGAAAACAGATATGCGGGATAACTGTTTTCCTTCGCTTGATACCCTCCCTTCTTCCCCTGCTGCTGCCTTTGTCGGTGTAAACCGGAACATTAGTGTTAGCGTGATAAAAGAGCTTTCGGCTATGCAATCTGGCGGAGCAATTTGCTTCGCGTCTGGCTTTCAAGAAGCGGGCAATGATGAATTGCAAACATCACTTATTAAAGCGGCTGGTGATATGCCGTTTCTTGGACCTAATTGTTATGGCCTCCTCAATTATCTCGATAATGTCACATTATGGCCCGACCAACATGGCGGTAAGACTGTCAAAACAGGTGTAGGAATATTAGCGCAATCCTCCAATATAGCGATAAACATTTCCATGCAAAAACGCGGCTTGGATATTGGTCAAATCATAACGATTGGCAACCAAGCTCAAACGGATATAGCGGATTTAATTGAATCACAAATCGAAGACCCACGTATTACGGTCATTGGCCTTTATCTAGAAGGTTTTGGGGATATATCCCGTTTTGAAAGAGCCGCTTTAAAGGCCGCAGCAGTAGGCAAACCTATTGTGGCTCTCAAAGTTGGAATCTCAGAAAAGTCTCAAATTTCAGTTATGAGCCACACAGCGTCACTAGCAGGTAACGCCGCTATTTCATCCGCGTTTTTAAAACGCCTTGGAATCACAGAAACGAAATCCACAGCCGTGTTTTTGGAAACTCTGAAAATTCTCCATATATTGGGTCCAATTGCCAATAATGGCATTAGTTCCGTCTCTTGCTCTGGGGGTGAAGCAAGCCTGATGGCTGATATAGGCGAAAGCTTAGATTTAGATTTCCCTGATTTTTCAAAACAAAGCTTAGAGACATTAGGCTTAGTTTTGGGTCCTGATGTTAGCCTTGCGAACCCATTAGATTATCATACTTATATTTGGGGTGATGTTCCCAAAATGACCAAGTGTTTTGAGGCCGTAATGCGTAGTGACATGGGTCTTAATATATTTGTCCTCGATATACCCCGTATTGATAGATGTGATCCGTCAATTTTTGAGTGTGCTATCGAGGCTATTATTGCCGCTCGAAGTATAACAGGGTCTACTACGGCTGTATTGGTGCACTTGTCAGAAAATATAGACGAAGCGACGATCAATAGATTTCATGCTCAGGGTATTGTTGTCTTAAACGGGATGAAAACAGGTCTCGCAGCCGTAAAAGCAGCTTGTATGTCAGGGAAACTTATTGAGAAAAACATACCAGATAAAGTCTGGATATCTAAAGTTCATGCTTCGAATAAAGTTGCTACATTATCCGAGTATGAGTCCAAGGTATCTTTGGCATCTTACGGGCTGAATGTGCCCAAACATCTAAACTCTAAGACTAAAGCTGAAATCATAAAGGCTGACATAGCTCTATCTTATCCATTGGTTTTAAAGACACTCGGTTTGGCCCATAAAACCGAAGCTAACGGTGTCATTTTAAATATTAAAACTAAGCAAGATTTAATCACAGCCAGCAATAACATCGCCGATGCGGGTCAAGGGTTCTTAATCGAAGAAATGTGCGCAAAACCTATCGTTGAATTGATAATAGGTGTGAGTCGCGACCCAACAGGATTGCTGGCCTTAACACTAGGAGCTGGCGGCGTTTATACTGAGCTTTTAAAGGATAGCGTGACTCTTACACTGCCAACGACAGAAAGCGATATCGTGGAAGGATTATCTCGCCTGCGGATATATCCATTATTGACTGGATATCGCGGTCAAGAAGAAGCGAATATTAAAAAAATAATACAGGCCATTATGGTTATTCTCGCATATGTTCGTGACCATCAAAATCAATTATTAGAACTCGATATAAATCCTTTACTGGCTGGCAAACATGACGCCGTAGCCGTAGATGCGTTTATACGATTAAGTGAAAGGCCATCCTCATGACTGATCCTATTAAAACTGACATCAGAGGGCAGGTTCTAGAAGTTACGCTGGATCGTCCAAAAGCTAATGCTGTGGATTTAGCCACCAGCCGCATCATGGGTGATGTGTTTGCTGACTTTAGAGACAATCCTGATTTACGTGTCGCGATTATCACGGCTAGCGGGGAAAAGTTTTTTTGCCCCGGATGGGACCTAAAGGCAGCGGCAGATGGGGACGAGGTTGACGGGGATTACGGCGTGGGCGGTTTTGGCGGGATGCAAGAGCTTCCTAATTTAAACAAACCTATCATATGCGCCGTTAATGGCATTTGTTGCGGCGGGGGCTTAGAGATCGCTTTATCGACAGATATTATTATCGCGGCAGATCATGCAACATTTGCTTTACCAGAAATAAATTCAGGAACAGTAGCCGATGCAGCCTCTATCAAGCTCCCCAAACGTATACCCTATCATATCGCCATGGAAATGTTGATGACAGGACGTTGGATTGATGCAGAGGAAGCTCATCGGTGGGGATTTGTGAATGAAATCGTCTCCCCAGATAAATTACTCATACGCGCTCGCGAAATCGCAGATCATATTGCAGCAGGCCCTCCGCTTGTGATGGCCGCAATAAAAGAAATCGTCCGTGATGCTGAAGATTCAAAATTTCAAGATACACTCGCCCGAATCACAAATCGATCTCTCGCGACCGTCGATACGTTATATGGCAGTGAAGACATGCTCGAAGGTTTCAAAGCCTTCGCCGAAAAACGCCCCCCCAATGGAAGGGTAAATAAAAGCTGCAGATATATTTAATGTCTGCAAAGCCCCTGAGCAGAAATAACGAGAGTCTTAAACTGGGCGTTTTCACACTCTCAACTAAAGCTCCTACCCTCAAAACAAACATCTCAAAGAGTAAGCGTTATATAAACCTTGATTTAAAACCTATAGACTTTACATATGCAATTAATTGCATAGCTTTCAGTTCAAAGATTTATTATGACAACTCCTCTTTTTAAGCCGTTTCAATGCCGTGGTCTGTCTTTGCCTAACCGTATTGTTATGGCGCCGATGACCCGTAGCTTTTCGCCGGGCGGTATCCCAACAGATGACGTTGCCGCCTATTATGAGCGCCGCGCGGCGGCGGATGTCGGGCTTATTCTCACTGAGGGCGTTAACCCTGATCGTCCGGCAGCTGGAAATGACCCCAAAGCGCCTAAGTTTTATGGCGATGAAGCTCTCGCCGCTTGGAAGACTGTTGCCGATAAAGTTCACCAAGCAGGCGGGAAAATTGCGCCTCAGCTTTGGCATGTTGGTATGATGCGTAAGCCCGGAACTGGGCATAATCCTGATGCCGTAAGTGACGGTCCTTCGGGATTGACCCATACAGGCAAATTCGTACAGCCTGCCGCTACGGATGAAGAGATTGCCGACATGATCGCCTCTTATGCGCGTGCGGCCAAATCAGCCAAAGATTTAGGCTTTGACGCGATCGAAATTCACGCGGCCCATGGCTATTTGATTGATCAGTTTTTCTGGGATGTCATGAATGCGCGCGAAGATAAATATGGCGGCGGCCTGACACAGCGCGCGACATTTGCGGCTGATGTTATCAAGGCTGTCCGCAAAGCGGTTGGCGAAGATATGCCGGTTATCATGCGCTATTCACAATGGAAGCAACAGGACTTTAAGGCCAAACTCGCCCAAACGCCCCAGGAGCTCGAAGCCTTTCTGACTGTACTTGTGGATGCGGGTCTTGATATGCTGCATTGTTCCCAGCGCCGTTTTTGGGAGCCTGAATTTGAAGGCTCTGATCTCAACTTGGCCGGATGGTCAAAGAAGCTTACAGGGCTTCCGACAATCAGTGTTGGCTCCGTTGGGCTTACGGGTGAATTTGTAGCGGCCCTTGGCGGGGAAAACTCAGATGTTGCCCCGCTAGATAAACTCATTGAGCGTATGGAGCGTGATGAATTTGACCTCATCGCCGTGGGCCGTGCTTTGCTGCAAGACTATGAATGGGTGTCTAAAGTCAAAGAAGGCCGCTTTGATGAGCTTAAAAGCTACGATGCAAGCACCGCGCTTCTCACCCTTAATTAATTCACTTCAGGAGACTATTATGTTTAGCCATATCATGCTCGGCGCGGATGACGTCGAAAGCTCAAAGACATTTTATGATGCCGCCCTTGGCGCCTTGGGCGCGCGTTCGGCCATGATCGATCCCAAAGGCCGCGCGATGTATATGCATGGCGGTGGTATCTTTATGTTATCCAAACCCATAGATGGAGAGCCCGTCAGTAATGCCAATGGCAGCACGATTGGTTTTACCGCGGCCACGCCCGAAGAGGCAGATGCGTTTCACAAAGCAGGTCTCGAAAATGGCGGGACGGCAATAGAAGACCCGCCCGGATGGCGCGAAGGTAATGGCATGAAGCTATATCTGGCTTATCTCAGAGATCCAGCAGGCAATAAAATCTGCGCGATGTGCCAAGGCTAATCTAACCTAAAGCCTCTGCGTGATGCTTGAGATGGTCCTCGATAAATGAGGCGATGAAATAGTAGCTGTGATCATAGCCGTCCTGCATGCGCAGGGTAAGTTTTTGCCCCATTTTCTCACAGGCCGCGTCAAATAGCTCTGGCCGTAAATGTTCTTTTAAAAACTCATCATCACTGCCTTGGTCAATAAGGATATGCGCCTCTGACGGTTGCTTCATCACAAGATCTGTTGCGTCATATCGGTTCCAACGTGCTTCATTATCCCCGAGATAGCCTTCAAAGGCTTTACGGCCCCAAGGGACTTGGGTGGGAGCGACGATAGGTGAGAAAGCCGAGCAGCTTTTGAACAGGGTCGGGTTCTTTAAATGCAAGGTAAGGGAGCCGTGACCACCCATAGAATGTCCTGCAATGCCCATACGCCGCGTATCGGCCATAGGCAGGCTGGCCTTAATCCAGAAGGGCAGCTCATCACGGATATAGGTTTCCATGGCGAAATTTTCCATCCACGGCATCACCGTGGCGTCGAGGTAAAAGCCAGCGCCTTTGCCGAAATCATACTTGTCTTCGGTATCGGGCACATGGTCACCGCGCGGGGATGTATCGGGCGCAATGATGATAATGCCAAGCTCGGCGGCGATACGCTGCGCGCCCGCTTTGGTCGTGAAGTTTTGCTCGGTACAGGTCAGACCCGACAGCCAGACCACAACAGGGCAGGGCTTGGCTTTATCTTTCTCAAGGGCTTGAGGCGGCATAAAGACCGCGACTTTCATATCGCAATTACAAGCATCAGAGCGGTGCTCATAAACGGACTGCGTCCCGCCAAACATTTTATTTTCGGATATGGGTTTCATGAGAGGCTACCTTGTTGAAGTTTGGTTCGGTTTTGAAAAACAAGAAAATATATAACGCAGTAAATAGCAATAACAATTGTGCCGACCCATTCAATCTTAAAAGGGGTAAATTGATAGAGCAAGACGAGGCCGTAGAGCAGGCCTAGGTGAAGGAGGATATATTTACCCCGTCCTAATCTAGAAACAGTCAGGCTCAAATTTTCTGAATAAAGACGGATGAGCGAATCCAGTGAATTGATGACGAATATAATCCCGACTGTGACCATGGCTGTGTTGATCAGCGGCGTTAAAGACAGACTGGCCGTGTGAAAATGATAAAGGACAGAGAACCAAATGGCGATTGGAATCGAGGGTAGAAATAACAGAGCTAAAAAGAGCTGCCATGTCTTAAGGCCGCCGACAAAACGCGCGACGAATTGGCCAATCATAATGCTCCAGGCAAACCACCAGAATAAATAAAAGGCATGGTAATCCGTCAGGGGAGATATAAATTTATGAAGATTGGTGAAATAGCCACCTATATTGGCCGCACTATTTCCAAAGCCGCTAATGCCCATTCCGCTAAGGCTCCATAGGCCGCCAATAAGCGCAAAGAATAATGCCGTTGATCCAAGGCTTAGCCATTTGACAAAGCGAATATCTGTGCTCGACAGCACTGCCATCAAAACAACGAAAGCCACAAGTCCAAATCTCATGACTGGCGTGATGCCGTTAATATAATCAGGTAGATAAGACAGAAAGAGAAAGCCTGTAAAAGCGCAGGTCGCGATGATGACACCCGTATTGACGAGCTTTACCCAAGGGATTTCAAAAAGCTTTAATTTGGGCTCCATTGCGCAGAAATAAAAGGTCGTCAGGAAATAAAATCCCCAGACCAGAAACCCCCAAAACCCAAATTCAATGGCGAGTGGATTCGTAAATTGATAAGGCGTCTCCGCCGCATAAGTCGGAAATTCTGTTAGCGGAAACATGATAAGCCCGACATCAAGACCCGAGGTAAATAATATCGCGATAAAGGTGAGGAGGGGAGCAGGGTCACTCCCGCTCAAACGCATATTGCGAAAACGGAATATGAGGATGAGAGACGTGAAAAGCGTTAGAACAATCGCGATCGATAGGATGGTTTGCATTAATTGCTTTTAAAACTCGA
>CAYYMI010000051.1:0-16013 GCA_964472905.1 uncultured Hellea sp.
TCTGTGATCCGCAAAGCCCATGGCAACGCGGAACCAATGAAAACACCAACCGACTCCTTAGACAATACTTCCCCAAAGGGACGGACCTATCCGTCCATAGCCAAGCGAAGTTGAATGCTGTAGCAAGAGAGCTTAACGAGCGGCCTCGAAAGACCCTCGAATACGAAACACCGGCTGAGCGGTTCAGCCAATGTGTTGCGACGACCGATTGAAACCGCAGGCGTTTTAAGCCGTTCGAGTAAGGGGTGGCGAACCTAACAAAGCCATCTCAAGATGATTCGTATGCTGAAGTATGGACATAAGTATGGACAATTTTATGATATTAAATATTTTACCAATAAATTCAACTATTTAAACGAATTAATGGTGCCCGAACCTGGATTTGAACCAGGGACACACGGATTTTCAATCCGTTGCTCTACCAACTGAGCTATTCGGGCCCAATCGCGATAAATCAACCGCGAATGAAGCGGCGTTATAGGGAAAGCCTATGAGACTGTCTATGATGATTTTACCCAAAATGTCGCTATTTTTAGGGACAGTTATCTTTTGCTTTTGAGACTTATTCTCATTAATGTAAGCTATGACTTTACGAGAGCTCGCAAAACATAAACCCGCTCGGATAATCGGGTTTCAATCACAGAACCCTGAAGCTGAAACGCGTTTACGCGAAATCGGGTTTGCTGAAGGTGACCTCGTCGAGACCTTGCACTTTGGCTTATTCGGCCGAAACCCGATGTCCGTTAGGCTCAATGGCGCCCTCATTGCCATGCGCAAGCAAGAGGCCGAACATGTTCTTGTGGATCTCATTGATGGTTGAGGTTTTAGACAAGACAAAAACGGTAAGGCTCGCCCTGCTCGGCGCACCGAATTGCGGAAAAACGTCTCTCTTTAATGCCCTGACAGGCGGCCGAGCCAAAGTCGCCAATTATCCCGGCGTAACGGTTGAGTATCGAAAAGGCGTTTTTGATCTCTCAAATAATCAAAGTATAGAGCTTTTGGATTTGCCTGGTGTTTATGGCGATTGCGGACATTCCATGGATGAACGCGTTGCCATTGATGCTGTGCGCGGAAAATTAGAGGGCGAACGGCGGCCTGACGGGCTCATCTTTATGATGGATGCCTCCCATATTACCACTCATCTACATAATGTTCTCCAGGCCAAGAATTATGGCCTGCCGATTGTTCTTGTTCTCAATATGATGGATATGGCGGCGCGAGACGGTATTGATATCGAGATTGAGTCTCTGGAAACACAGCTAGGTATACCTGTGATTAGCTGTGTGGCCGTAAGAGCTTCTGGACGTGCCCATTTACTGGATTACCTTCAGGAATGGAGTGAAGATTTAAAATTTGGGGCGGCTAAAACGCCAAGCCTAGAACCCGATACGCTTAAAGATCTCCAAGCCCGCGCCCGTAGTATTACCCGCGGATGTGTGAGCCGCATTCAACAGGCAGAGACATTTACGCAACGTATTGATAAATTTGTCTTACATCCCGTTTTAGGTTTAATCTTACTACTCGGCATTTTGTTTATCATGTTTCAAGCCGTCTATAGTTGGGCCGGACCCGGCATAGAACTCATTGAAACGCTTACTGGCTGGGTACAATCCGGCATAAATTCAATTATTCCAGAGGGTTGGCTCAGGTCCTTATTGTCGGATGGAATTATTGCAGGTGTCGGAAGTGTAATTGTCTTCTTACCTCAAATTGTCATTCTGTTTGCCTTTATATTATTACTCGAAGCGTCAGGTTATATGGCGCGTGCCGCATTCTTAGTTGATACTTTAATGGCGCGCATTGGGCTGAACGGGCGAGCTTTCATCCCTCTACTATCTAGTTTTGCGTGTGCCATTCCCGGTATAATGGCTGCCAGAACCATCGAGCAAGAGAAAGACCGCCTCACCACGATTTTAATAGCGCCGCTCATGACCTGTTCGGCGCGTTGGCCCGTTTATTTTCTTATAATTGGTGCCTTTATTCCTGCGCAGAAAGTTGGACTGTTTAACCTTCAAGGCTTAGTCGCCTTTGGATTGGTTATTGCTGGTATTGTTTTTGCCATGATTATGGCATTTCTATTCAAGCGAACGCTTATGAAGGGAGTCAAATCCACGCTTTTAATTGAACTACCAAGTTACAAAGCGCCCGTCTTTAAAGATTATCTTCGCGGGCTCTGGGAACGCGCTATGATCTTTATATCACGCGCAGGACGAATTATTCTGCCAGCGTCAATCCTTATCTGGTTTCTGGCCAGCTATCCCGCCAAGTCAGAAACGATAAGAGAAACATTTGCAGGTAAAATCGGGGGTGTTCTAGAACCTTTGCTTAAACCCATAGGATTTAATCTTGAAATTGCGATTAGCCTTATCCCCGGCATGGCCGCGCGCGAAGTTGTCGTTGGAGCGCTAGGCACAATTTACGCGCTAGGCGCAGACGCCGATGAAAAGCTGTCCCAGACCTTGCAATCAGCCTGGTCTTTACCGACAGCCTTGGCCTTTTTGGCGTGGTTTATATTTGCGCCGCAATGTCTTTCAACGCTCGCCATCATGAAAAAAGAAACAAATGGTTGGAAGTGGCCCATATTTGCCTTCGCCTATCTTTTCATTCTAGCCTATGCCGCAGCAGGCCTAACCTATCATACAGCCCGCACATTTGGTCTCTAATCCACATAAAGCCATAAAGCGGCTCTGGATTTGAAGCCCTCATCATGGCATGGCCTATATACGAATCAGACTGCGCAGACAGTGAACTTAGGTGAATATCATGGCTGAATTATCCAAGTCAGAACACGAACATAAAGATATGAGCAACGCAATAGCCGCGCTCTCTATGGACGCCGTGCAAGCCGCGAATTCAGGCCACCCCGGCATGCCCATGGGCATGGCAGACGCCGCAACTGTTCTTTTTTCCAAGTTTCTGAAATTCAACCCATCTGATCCAAATTGGCCAGATCGAGATCGCTTTATTCTATCCGCGGGTCATGGCTCTATGCTGATTTACTCCCTGCTACATCTAACGGGCTATAAAGCCATGACGATGGAGCAGATTAAAAATTTCCGTCAGCTCGGTTCTATCACAGCAGGACACCCTGAATACGGCCATGTTCCAGGCGTAGAAACAACAACAGGTCCCTTAGGACAAGGCATCGCCAATGGCGTAGGCTTCGCTCTTGCCGAGCGCCATATGAATGCTCGTTATGGCGATGAACTCGTTGACCATTATACCTATGTCATTGCAGGTGATGGATGCTTGATGGAAGGCATTTCACAAGAAGCCATTTCTTTGGCGGGACATCTGAAACTCAACAAGCTGATTGTCATGTGGGATGATAATAACATTACCATTGATGGTAGTGTTGATATTTCGGATAGTAGTGATCAAGCCATGCGGTTTAAAGCGGTCGGATGGAATGTTATAAAAGTTGACGGCCATGATGCACGTAAAGTCGGCAATGCCCTACGCCGCGCTAAGAAGTCAGACAAGCCAACTCTAATTGCCTGCAAGACGATTATCGGAAAAGGCGCGCCCAATAAAGGCGGAACCTCGAAAGTGCATGGAGCGCCCTTAGGGGATGAAGAAATTGCAGCGACGCGTAAAGCCTTAGGCTGGAACCATGGGCCCTTTGAAGTTCCGGAAAATGTTTACAAAATGTGGAAACGTCCGGGGCGACGCGGAAGGGCGGCTCAAAAGGCATGGAAAGCGCGGCTCGTCTCATCCAGACAAGAAGCAGACTTTACTCGCGCGGTAAAAGGCGATCTGAACAATGGCTGGAAAGAGGCGATGCAGTCCTTCAAAGATGAGCTCATTAAAGCCGCCCCCAAAGAGGCAACACGCGCCTCATCTGGCAATGCTCTAAAAGTCTTGACGGAAAGTCTCACAGACATGATTTCAGGTTCTGCTGACCTCCAAGGCTCTAACAAAACGCGTACACCAGCGACATCATCAGAAATTCAGGCTGGGAATTACGGTGGTCGTTATATCAATTACGGTATCCGAGAACATGGTATGGCCGCCGCGATGAATGGCATGGCTCTGCATGGCGGCATTATTCCCTATTCCGGAACCTTCCTAGTCTTTGCTGATTATTGCCGCCCGTCTATTCGCTTATCAGCTTTGATGGAACAGCGCGTAATTTACGTCATGACTCACGATTCAATTGGTGTAGGCGAAGACGGCCCAACTCATCAACCTGTAGAACATGTGGCATCATTACGCGCTATTCCAAATCTCTATGTCTTCCGCCCTGCTGACGCGATTGAAACGGCGGAGTGTTGGGAGCTCTCTGTCGAACGCACATCTGGCCCGTCCCTTCATGCCTTGACCCGTCAGGGCTTGCCTATGGTTCGGACATCTGCGGATAAAAACATGTGCTCAAGAGGTGGTTATGTTTTAAAAGCCGGAGAAGGCGCAGATGATATTGTCTTGCTCGCCAGTGGATCAGAAGTTCACCTCGCGCTAGAGGCTCATAAAGCCCTATCGGCCCAAGGCATATCTGCCCGTGTCGTCTCCGTACCGTGTATGGAATTATTCATGGCACAAGGCGAAAAATATGTACGTTCTGTCTGTGGTAAAGACTTGCCAAAAATTGCCATCGAAGCTGGCATCCGGCAAGGATGGGATCATCTTATTGGACGTAAAGGTGGATTTGTTGGGATGAATAGTTTCGGAGCCTCCGCCCCGGGGGCATCCTTGTTTGAACATTTTGGGATTACGGCTGACGCCATTATTACCAAAGCCAAAGACATGCTCGGAAAATAATGAAAGAACTCCCTGGAGATGTCTTTGTAGCTGGACAGCTGCTCCCGGCTCAAATCCAAGCTTTGGCGGAACAAGGTGTGATGACATTCATCAATAACCGACCCTACATGGAAGCCCCAATGCAACCCTCATCTCAAGAGTTTGAAAAGCTCGCTCAAGACTTAGGTGTTGATTATCATCACATCCCCATGGCGGGAGGCCTAACACCGGGATTGATCGAAGCGTCAGAAACCGCCTATGCAAACCTTCCGCGCCCTATTGTAGCTTTCTGTGCGAGCGGAACCCGGTCTACAGCGCTTTGGGCTTTCGCCCATGTTAAAACATTAGGCGTTGAGACGGTTATGAAAGCCATGTCTGAGGCAGGGTATAATCTAGAGCAAATTCGCGAACCGCTTGAGGCGCACTTAGCAAAATAAGCTTAAATTTTCGTGGCTCTATCTCTGAGAACCTTCTTTTGTATCTTACCCGTTGCTGTTTTTGGCAGTTCCCCGAAGACTATTTTTTTGGGCCGTTTAAAGCGTGCCATATTATCCGCGCAAAAATCAATTAATTCAGTTTCATTCGCTTCGCCTTTAAGCTCAACAAAGGCGCAAGGGACTTCTCCCCATTTTTCATTTGGCATTGCTACAACAGCGGCTTCGGCGACTGCCGGATGTTTATAGAGCGTCGTTTCAACTTCGACGGAGGATATATTTTCACCACCTGAAATAATAATATCTTTGGCGCGATCTTTGAGCTGGATATAGCCATCAGGATAGATAACCCCGAGATCACCAGAGACAAACCACCCTGCCCCGAAGGCATCTTGGGTCGCAGCTTCATCTTTGAGGTAGCCTTTCATGACAGTGTTCCCACGGATAACAATTTCTCCCATCGTTTCCCCGTCATGGGGAACCGATTGTCCCTCGGCATCGATAACATCGACATGTTCAGTCATGGCAAAGCGGACGCCTTGGCGGGCCTTCAGCTCGGCCTGCTCGGGGATTGTCTTGCTAGGCCAATCATCTTGAGGGGCCGATTGCAAGATATGTCCATAGGTTTCGGTCAGGCCGTAAACATGCATGACGTTAAAATTAAACTGCGCCATGGCTTCCAAAACTTTGGCAGGCGGCGGAGCGCCAGCCGTCATAACTTGCATCTCATAATCAAATGTTTTTTGATCTGACTTGGGGGCATTGGCCAACATGTTAAGCACAATAGGCGCGCCACCAAAATGTGTTATCTTATGCTCATCAAGTAAATCAAAGACGGCTTTGGGAGAAAAAGCTCTAAGACACACGATAGTGCCTGCCAACATCGTCATAGTCCAAGCATGGCCCCATCCATTACAATGAAACATCGGCACAGTATAAAGATAACGAGGATGGGGCGGTAGACCCCAAGACGGCACAGTGCCCATACTCATCAAATATGAGCCGCGATGATGATAGACCACGCCTTTTGGACGCCCTGTAGTTCCAGAAGTATAGTTTAAAGATAAAGCCTGCCATTCATCTTCTAGGGGATCGCCTTTGTAATAGGCATGTCCTTCTGCAATTAAATCTTCAAAAGGCGTATAGGTGTCTGGAAGGTCAGGTTTAACTACAGCTGATGGATCATCAATAATAACCACTTCGGGTTGGAGCTTGGAAGTCTCCAGAGCAACCTTCAAAATAGGCCATAACTCTCTGTCAACAATGAATAATTTGCTTTCAGCATGATCGATAATATAAGCGACCGTCGCGGCATCTAACCGTGTATTTATTGTATTTAATACAGCCCCCGCCATTGGAACGGCAAAATGGGCTTCAAACATCTCGGGCGTATTAAAGGTTAGCAGGGAAACCGTATCATTTTTACCTATGCCGCGCTTATTCAAGCTACTGGCAAAACGGCGGCAACGCTTCCTGACCTCTCGCCAGTTATACCGGCTGTCATTGTAGATAAGGGCTTCGCGTTCAGGGTATATATCGGCGCTTCTATCTAGAAAAGACACCGGAGATAAGGGCACATAATTGGCTTTATTTTTATCAAGAGCATCATAATCAATGGGCATATTAATTCCTGACGGCTTTTCCGTTATCGAGTAGCGTTCGTATTCTCTCTTGGGTTTCAGGCGTCTTAGCCAGTGTTAAAAAGGCGCGCCGTTCCGCGTCATAGAGGTCCTGTTCGCTCCACAGTGTTCCCGGTTCTATCTCGCCGCCTGTTACAATACGGGCAATCTCCGTTGAGACAAAAACGTCATGAGGAAAAAGCTTGCCTTTTGCCTGCATATCTACGGCCCAAGCCACCATTTTATCAAATAAAGGCTGCCCGGCCATAGCGATTGGCGTTCGCTCAAAACCTCGTTGTTCGCTCCCATCTTGGATAGCCGCTAAGCTTTCAGATAACAGGCGGTCTCTATTATTTACATAACGGTCATTATCCCTGAGCATGGCGAGATCTCTGGCGTGAAGCGGAGAAGTCGCTGTTTTACCGTAGCCAAGAGACATAAAGGCTTCCCAAACGCCCTCTTCCACATTGCCGTCTTTTTTATCAATCCAGCGATAGAGCGTTTCTTTACAGCCTCCCCCCGCTGGGATGACACCGACACCAGATTCGACAAGACCCATATTAGAGTTAGCGTGGCAAATGACTTGCTTGGCATGGAGAACGACTTCAAACCCTCCGCCTAATGATAGACCTACAGGAGCGACAATGATGGGAAACTCCACAACCGCCATTTTATGAACTGTCTGCTGAAAGTGATCGAGAAATTTATCTAAACCGTCCCAATCTTTGGACTCGAAAAATACCCGCACAGCATTCAAATTAACACCACATGAAAAATGCTGGGCGTCATTATGAACAATAAGACCTTTCATCTTATCAGACGCTACACGGTCTAAAGCACCGTCTAGTATTTGCATAGACCCTGCGCCCAAGGCATTGGCTTTGGAGTGAAACTCCACAAGCGCAATACCATCGATATCATATGAACTCGCCTCGGCATTAGAGGATACTGGCGTTAGAGTTTTGCGTTTGTCATTGAACCGTAAAGTCCCATCAGGACGCTCAACAGGGCCCCAATCTCCTTTATATTGCTGAACGTTTAATCCCTTATAAAAGGACGAACCAGCAACCTGTTTTAAATAATCGGGGATAGGCCGCTGTTCAGACTCTAATCTTTCAATGAAGTAATCTACTCCAATCTCGTCGATAAGTTCAAACGGGCCTTTAATCCAATTATACCCCATCTTCATGGCATCATCTACCGCTACGGGATTGTCGCCAACTTCGGGAACTAATGAAGCGGCATAAGATAAGACGTTAGACATGACCTTCCACGCATAATCCCCATATTTGGTTTTGTCCTGAAGGATGTGAATAATACCTTCTTTTTCAGCCTTCATCGCAACAGGAATATTTAAAGCTTTCACAGCCTCATACTCCCCGCTTTCTAAATTGATCACTTCTTTTTGGCCGTCATTTATCCGGTAAAATCCTGCGCCCGTTTTGCGTCCACGCTGACCATTGGCAATCATATTTTCCATTAAAGAGAGCTTTGTTCCCACATCATGAAAAGCATCTCCTTGCGGCAGAATTGACACAAGACTGCTCGCCACATCACTCATGAGGTCGATACCGATTAAATCATAAAGCCCAAAGACACCTGTCTTGGGTATGCCCATAGGACGCCCAAATATCGAGTCGGCTTCTTGCGGGCTAATTCCCATATCATTGGCTGTATGCAGAGCCGCCTGAATTGCATAGCAGCCCACGCGGTTACCGAGAAAGCCCGGCGTGTCCAAACAGGGCACAACACCTTTCCCTAATTTCTCATCACAAAACAAATGAAGCTCTGACATGATTTTGGGATCGGTATCTTCGCCCGAGACAAGCTCGAGTAAGGGCATAAAGCGAACAGGATTAAAGAAATGCGTTATGGCAAAGCGTTTGCGAAACGCCAATGGCATGTCTTCAACCAATAACTTAATTGGAATAGTTGAGGTGTTTGACGAAATAATTGCCGTGTCTTTGCAGACATCATCGAGTCTTTTATAAAGGTCTTTTTTAAGATCAAGCCGCTCTAAAATTGCCTCTGCAATCCAGTCACACTCCGCAAGTTTTTCGAAATCATCGCGAATATTACCAACTGAAATACGTGCCCCTGCCTCTTGACTAATAATTCCTGGGTCAGCTGGATTTGAAATGCGGTCTAATCCCTTTTGTGCGAGAGCGTTGACATCAATGCCTTCACTCGGAAGGTCGATCAAGAGAACATCACACCCTGCATTAGCGGCCTGACCCGCAATACCCGCGCCCATTGTTCCTGCGCCAATAACAGCGACTTTTCGAATACTCATGCAGCTAATCTTTCTTTCTCAACAGCTTCAATGAATTGACGAATGCTTGCCAATGTTTGTTTTGGCGCCTCAAGGGGTAGCATATGTCCATAGCCTTGAATGATAGTTGGTTTAACGCCCATCGTGTCAGCCAAAGCCTTACCAAATTTTAGCGGCGTCATTTTATCAGCAGAAGCTAACACACAATGCATAGGTATTTTTAACTGCTCAACAATCTGATCGCCTGATGTAAAATCCGCGCAAGCTTGCAGGTCAGCGGCCAAAGGATTTCGGCTCATGATTGCGCGGGAAATTGCAATAGGCTGCATGCCTGGCACTGAGCTTTGGCCCATATGCGCGGCAGGACCAAATCCCCAATTACACATCATATGCGCCGCTTTCGCAGAGCTATCTTTCGCCGTATCAATCAAAGCTTGATTGACAGGAATGGCCGCAGCTGTTCCAACTGCCGTTAAAGATAAAATTTTATCGCTATTATCTTTGGCAAAAGTAAGGGCCGTTAGAAATCCTTGACTATGTCCAACGACATGGACGGCTTTAACGCCGACAGTATCCAAGAAGCTTTGAACCCATGGCCCGCTATCCTCGATAGATTTAAACGCTCTGCCTCCGGACAAACTATGCCCTGGCAGGTCAGGCGCTAAAACGGAATAGCCATGATAGGCAAACCAGCGTGTTTGCAAGGCCCATGTCCTATGATCTCCGCCGCTACCGTGCAGGAAGAGAACCGTTGACAAATCGGAATTAAACTCTTTCCCACCCGTGGCGACATAGACGTCTTCTTTATTGACTTGAACCTTCATTATTTCGCTGCCCTTAAGGCGGCCTTTAAGCCCTTAGTAAAATCGGCTTTGATATCTTTAATATCTTCCAATCCGACAGAAACTCGAATTAAATCCTCGCCAATACCGGCGGCTTCCATTGCTTCTTTGGTCAAGCGGGAATGGGTCGTGCTCCCCGGATGTAAAACCAATGTGCGGCTATCGCCAACATTAGCCAGATGCGTGGCTAAGGAGACTGAGTTAATAAAGGCCGCGCCGCCCTCTCGCCCTCCTTTAACGCCGAAACAGAGCATAGCGCCAGCGCCTTGTGGGAACATCTCGGCCACATGAGCATCTTGGCTCATTTCCGGATGTCGCACCCATGTCACGCCCTCTTGCTCTTTGAGCCAATCTCTTAAAGCGGCCGTATTTGAAACGTGTTTTTGCATCCGAAGCTGTAATGTCTCAACGCCTTGTAAAATCAAGAAGGCATTATGGGGCGACAACGCCGCGCCAAGATCGCGCATCGCTTCACTCCGAATTTTCATCACAAAGGCTGTTGGTCCAAATTCTTCCCAGAATTTCATCCCATGAAACGGCGCATAGGGTTCTGTCATTTCGGGAAAGCGAGATTTTCCGTCTTCGCCTAAAACGCCCCAATCAAAATTACCCCCGTCAATGATACAGCCACCAACTGATGTACCGTGACCGCCAATCCACTTTGTAATGGAATGCACCACAATATTAGCACCATGCTCTAGCGGGCGGTTAAGGGCTGGCGTCGCAAAGGTTGCGTCAACCACAACAGGAACACCCGCTGCATTGGCGATCTTAGAAATTTGCGGCAGGTTAGACACTTCCATACCTGGATTTGAAATACTTTCACAAAACACCAATTTCGTATTGGGTTTAATCGCCGACTTGAGAGCATCAGCGTCATTAATTGAGATGAAATCACAGCTTATACCAAATCGTTTAAGCGTATAGCGCAGAGTTGTAGCGGTAGAACCATATATCTGGGCGCTCGAGACTATGTGATCCCCTGCCGAGCAAAGCGTTATGAATGTCGCAAAAAGAGATGACATGCCAGACGCCGTACAAATTGCCCCGGCTCCTCCTTCAAGAGCGGCAAGACGCTGCTCTAAAATAGCTACAGTTGGGTTGGAGATACGCGAATAAATATGCCCGCCTTGCTCGACATTAAACAAAGATGACGCGCCTTGAACACTCTCAAAAGCATAAGACGTCGTTTGATAAATCGGAACAGCGCGCGAGCCATAATCGCTCTCTGGCGTATAGCCCGTATGTAAAGCAATGGTTGCAGGTTTTAAGTAGGAAGAATTTGTCATAGGGCTTTGTAAATGTGTTTAAAGAAAATACCAATATTTTTTAATAAAATTAAGACCTTAACGGCGCGCGTTCACGCTGTCGGGTTTTCCATTGAAGGTCAATCCAAGGCGTAAGATTAGATGCTTTAAGAGGGGGTTTGCCTAAAATTATATCAGCGGCTTTTTCAGCTACCATAATTGTTGGGGCATTTATATTCCCATTAGGAAGGGTTGGGAATATCGACGCATCCACCACGCGCAGGCTTTCAACACCAATAACCTTGCAGTGGACATCCACCACCGCGCTGGGGTCGTCCACCGCTCCCATTTTACAGGAACCAGACGGATGATAAGCACTTTCAACATTCTCGCGCACCCATGCATCTATGGCTTCATCATTTTGGATATCCTCGCCAGGTTGTATCTCACCCCCGCGATACATATCCATAGCAGGTTGAGCCATGATCTCTCGCGTTAGTTGAATGCATTTCCGCCAGGTCTGAATATCGCGCTTATCCTGCAAGTAATTGAATTTGATCTCAGGCTCTGCATCAGGCTCCGAGCTTACAATATGAACACCTCCACGGCTTTTAGGTTTATTCGGTCCGACATGAACTTGAAAGCCATGTCCTTTGACAGAGGGCGTTCCATCATAGCGAATAGCCCCAGGTAGGAAGTGATATTGAATATCGGGCGATTTCACCCCTGCATCAGAACGTATAAAAGCACAGCTTTCAAAATGGTTCGTCGCCCCAAGCCCCGTCTTAAATAAAATCCATCTGAGACCGATAAGTGTTTTTTGAAAAACTCCGAGTTTATTATTTAGGCTAACGGGTTCTTTACAGTGAAATTGAAAATAGACTTCGAGATGATCTTGAAGATTTTCTCCCACGCCGGGCAAGTGATGAACGGGCTTTATGTTTTTAGACTCTAAAAAAGCCTTATCACCAATACCTGAGCGTTCTAAAATATTGGGCGAAGCGATAGCTCCAGCCGATAGAATGATTTCTTTATTGGCCATGAGCGTCATGGATACGCCTTTAATCTCGGCTTCGACGCCGACGGCTTTTTGGTCTTTGAAAATAACACGGCTGACTAAAGCCTGCTGTTTCACGGTCAAATTTGACCTTTTCATCGCTGTTTTCAAATAAGCCCTCGCCGTGGAGTCTCTCACCCCGCCGCGAACAGTCATATGCATTGGCCCAAAACCTTCTTGTTGATGGCCATTATAATCATCTGTTTGGGGATATCCTGCTTCTACGCCTGCCGCGATAAAGGCCTCATATAAAGGATTGCCCCGCATGTTATTCCCGCTCGAGACGCCCAAAGGCCCCTGCCCGCCGCGATATTCATCCTCGCCGTCTTGCCAAGTTTCAGCTCGTTTAAAATAAGGCAAACACTCTTTATAGGACCACCCCACGGCTCCTTGCGTTTCCCATTCATCGAAATCACAAGCATTTCCGCGCACATAAACCATGCCGTTAATGGATGAACTGCCCCCTAAGCCCTTACCGCGTGGACAAGTTATCTTCCGTCCGCCGAGGCCCTCTTCAGCTTCAGAATTATAGCCCCAATTAAATCGCGTCATAGACATCGGGTAAGACAGTGCCGTGGGCATTTGAACGAGAATGTGTTTATCGCTCCCGCCCGCCTCTAATAACAAAACAGAATACGTTCCATCCTCGCTAAGCCGATTAGCCAGAACACATCCCGCCGATCCTGCGCCGACGATAATATAATCATATGAAGTGCCGGTCATAAATCGCTTACATCAAAACAAGGCTCTTAGGGTATCGCTTATAACCCTACCAGCGAAGTTGGCTACAATTCGCTTTTCTAATTTTAGAATAAGCAAAAACTGTATATACATATCAATGACACAGAACGGACAGATTATGAAAACAGTCTCTTTCACAGAAATGAAAAACGGCACAGAAGCCGATTACAAGTTTCTCGCCGAGCATGAAGCCGAATTTGCCCAAGAGCTACCGGCCCGTATTATGGACCGTCTCGAAGGTCTTAGGAATTCTCTATCCGGCTATAAAATAGATCGTCTTGATCACAGCCTTCAAACGGCAACACGTGCTGAACGAGACGGGGCGGATGTGGACTGGATTGTCTGCGCCCTCGTCCACGATCTCGGCGATGATCTCGCCCCTTTAAATCATGATAGCCTCGCCGCCGCCATCGTCAAACCCTATGTGCGTGAGGAATGTAGCTGGACCGTGCAACATCATGGCATTTTTCAATATAAATATTATGCCGATAAAATCGGCCTTAACCCTGAAGAGCGTCAAAAATACAAAGATAGTCCCCATTACGACGCCGCTGTACGCTTTTGCAGAGACTGGGATCAATCAAGCTTCGACCCCGATTACGACACCTTTCCATTAGAACATTTCAGACCCATGGTCGAAGAGGTGTTCACCCGAAAAGCATGGAATGACGCAAATTTGGGATGATTAAGGGATGCACTATTTCTATGACTACAGCCAAGTCCATCAAATCAAAGCTTTATCGCTAGAAACATGTTCTTCGGACTTCTCGGCTTATCAAGAATGGGGAGGCCGGGCATCTGCTGATTAATGGGGGTTTAACTAATATTACTATCAGGAAAACTGGCCTTACGGTCAGCCATATATTTCAGTAGCCTAGCATCAATATCCGGATCAAGTTCAGGAAGCTTATATTCAGCTAGCATGGTTTTATAGACTTGCTCGGCACGATCTTCGGCAGAAGTCGACCCGTCTTCGACCCATTGCTCAAAACTATTATTATCTGACACATTGGATTGATAGAAAGCCGTCTTGAAATTTTTCTGAGTATGTTCACAGCCCAAGAAGTGCTGCCCTGGGCCAACCTCTGCAATGGCGTCAAGCGCTTGGCCATTTGCGCTCATATCAACGCCTTTGGCAAATACAGCCATCATGCCCGCTTGGTCGGCATCCATGATGAATTTCTCATAGCCCATAGCCAACCCACCTTCGAGCCACCCTGCCGTATGGAGCATAAAGTTCACCCCGGCCATAAGGCCCGTCTGTAAGGAGTTCGCTGATTCATACCCAGCTTGTGCATCAGGTACTTTGGACGCATTAAAACCGCCCGCTGAGCGGAAGGGAACGCCGAGACGTCTGGCGAGCGCTGCACTCATATTAATGATCAATGAAGCTTCCGGCGTTCCGAATGTCGGCGCTCCTGTTTGCATTGACATTGACGTCACAAAATTTCCGTAAATCACTGGCGCGCCCGGACGCACCAATTGCGTCAGCGCCATTCCGGCTAAACCTTCCGCAAGACTTTGCGCGGCCACGCCCGCCGCCGTTACGGGGGACATAGCGCCGGATACAACAAAAGGACTGGGCATTGCGCATTGCCCTGACCGTGCGTAATGTTTTAGCGACCCCAACATGATGCGGTCCCAAGTTAGAGGTGAATTGGCATTGATTAAATTGACTAGAACACAATTTTCTTCAACGAAATCATCGCCAAAAACGATTTTGGCCATATCAATCGTATCAACCGCTCGTTCAGGCTGCGTGACCGACCCCATAAAGGCTTTGTCGGAATATTTAATATGAGAATAATTCATATCAAAATGACGCTTATTGACGGGTAAATCGACAGGCTCACAAACTGTTCCGCCGCTATGATGAAGTGTTGGCGACATATAAGCGAGTTTTACAAAATTTCTAAAATCCTCAATATTGGCATAACGACGCCCCTCTTCTTTCGAATAGACAAAAGGCGGTCCATAGGCTGGTACAAGAACGGTATTGTCACCACCAATCTGAACATTATTCTCTGGGTTACGAGCGTATTGCGTAAACTCGGCAGGCGCAGTGGCTTGAACAATTTCACGACACATACCTCGTGGGAACCTTACTCTCTCGCCATCGACCGTGGCGCCGGCTTTGACGAAATAATCAATAGATTCCTGATCTTCTTGGATATCCAGACCAATCTCTTCGAGAATTGTGTCTGCGTTATGTTCTAATTGTGCAAGGTCCGTATCATTCAAAACCGAATAGGTAGGAATATTTCGCTTTATATAAGGCTCCCGTTTAGGAGCTTCTTCTGCCCTTGCTGCTGCGCGTCCCGCGCGGCCGCCGCTACGTCCTCGTCTAGCCATAAGTTCTCCTTACCGTGTTCCCAGTGGTGGGTATGCCTCATATTGTGGTAACCCGTCTGTTATTTCGTAAAATGATCCTTTATCAGCCGTATAAATATGCCCTTTGACTTCAAGCCCAGTGGTATCGTCTATGTTTCCAGCCAAAATACTAACCGTGTCAAATTCATGCGCGTCCCAGAACAAATAACTTCCGCAAGATCTGCAATGGCCTGAATTGGATTCATCTGAAATAGAGAGCCAATTGACATCACCAGAAATATTTAAGTTTTCTCGCTTAACGCCCGCAGCAGCAATATATAGCCCCGTCAAATGACGGCACTGGGAACAATGGCAATACCAAATGTCGGACAAGCCTTTTGCGGTGAAAGTAACATCACCACACATGCATTGACCTGTATATTCTTTACCCTCTACGACGACGGCCTCCTCTTCTGCCTCTTTGACCTCTTGCGCCTTCTTCACCTTCGGCGGGTTTAGGACGGTAATGTTTAATCCAATTGCCGCAGCCAGGGTCAACGCCGTTAAGAACGTCAGCGGCCCTCACAGCAGACACCAATCCATCATCAAGGACATTGACAATGGCTGAGGTCATACCCGAGCACGAAAGCATCGGTAGGAAAGCATTATTGACCGTATGACGATTAGGCAGACCAAAAGCGACATTAGACGCCCCGCAGGTCGTATTAACGCCAAGCTCATTGCGAAGACGGTG